>CALWKN010000242.1 GCA_944381265.1 uncultured Clostridia bacterium | reverse complement strand
AAGCCGTAGTTCGGCATGCGCTGGAAGGTGATGCGGTAGATGTAGGTGTCCAGTATGTCCGCCACGTCCAGCACCGTGTTGTTGTACAGGTTCATCACCTGGTCAAAGCCCGCGTCCATCATGCTGCCCACGCGCAGGATCAGCGTGATGAGCACCACCGGCAGGATCCCCGGCCAGGTGATGTGCACGATCCTGTGCCAGCGGTTGGCCCCGTCTATGGTCGCCGCCTCGTAGAGCCAGGGGTCGATGCCCGTGATGGCCGCGATGTAGAGTATGCAGCTCCACCCCGCCTCCTTCCAGGAGAGGGTAAAGACCAGTATGTAGCGGAACAGGCCCTTGTCGGTGAGGAAGTTGTACTTCTCAAAGCCCAGCACCGAGATTAGGTTGTTCACCGCGCCGTTGTTGGCAAGTATGTTCATCATGATGCCCGCCACGATGACCCAGGAAAGAAAGTGCGGGAAGGTCAGGATCGTCTGCACCGTGCGCTTGTAGCGCCGCGGGTTCACCTCGTTGATGAGGATCGAGAGCACGATCGGGAAGGGGAAGAACAGCAAAAGCTGCATGTAGGAGATGATCAGCGTGTTCTTTAGCGCCAGGAAAAATTCCCGGTCGCGGAAGAGCAGCTCGAAGTTCGCTAAGCCCACCCAGGGCGAGGCCGAGATCCCCTCAGCGATGTTGAACTCCTTGAACGCCAGCTGTATGCCGTACATCGGCACATACTTGAACAGCAGAAAATAGGCCATGCCCGGCAGTATGATCAGATAGCACCAGCGCTTGATCCAAACCTGCCGCCACAGGGAGCGCCGGGGCGCCGCGCTGCGCCCTGCCGCAAGGGAAGTTCCGCGCATGTAGATCACCTCCTGATTGTTAACTACATTTTAAATCCAGGGGTATTTCTTCACAATTCACAGATCCCGGTTCTTTTTGCACTTTTCCCGGGTGCGAAATGGACTTTGCCTGAATTCCGGGGTTTTTGGCGGGCACGATGCGGACCGCCCTCCCCGGAGGCGCGCAAAAACTGTGAACAGAATGTTTATGGACTTCTTATTTTGTGGTAAACTGTCTGCAAGGAGGTGTGCGCCTTGTACACGGTCTACTTGATCGACGACGAGCGTTGGGCGCTCTATGATTTGCAGCATTCCTGTCCGTTTGCCGCCCACGGCTTTGCGGTGGTGGGCGCGCAGACGGACCCGTTCGCGGCGCTGGACGAGATCGCGGCGCTGCGGCCGCACGTGGTGTTTCTCGACGTGCGCATGCCGCTCATTTCCGGGCTGGACCTGCTGCGGATGATCCGCGGCAAGGCGGAGGAGTGCGGCTTTGCGCCGCCGGCGTTCGTCATCGTCAGCGGCTATGCCGAGTTTGAATACGCGCACGAGGCGCTGCGCCTTGGCGTGGTGGACTACTGCTTAAAGCCCTTGGATGTGGGCGAGGCGCGGGCGCTGCTGCAGCGCCTGTCGGCGGCGCTGGCGGGCATGGCGACGGAAGAGCGCGCGCAAAGGGCGGGCGAGGCGGGGAGCGGGCCGGCCTTTTCGGCGCTGCTGGAGTACGTCAGCGCCCACGTCACGGAGCCCCTGGTGCTGGGGGAGCTGGCCAAGGCCTTTTACCTCAACGCCAGCTACTGCGGGGAGCGCTTTAAGGAGGTCACGGGCGAGACGTTTACGCACTATGTGCGCAGACGGCGGCTGGAAAAGGCGTGCGAGCTCTTGGAGCGCACGGGCCTGCCGCTGTCGCAGATCGCCCTTCGCGTCGGTTATCCGGACCTGCCCTATTTCAGCCGGGTCTTCACCGCCGCCTTTGGCGTGTCGCCCAGCCGCTATCGCGCGGCGCGGCGGGAGAAGGGGCGGCGGTAGGGCATGCGCTCGGTGAAATTCCAGCTCTTTGCCATCGAGGCCTGCGCGCTGCTCCTGCTGCTGGGGATGAGCGTGCTCTCCTTTCAGCGCGTGCAGGCGCTGGCGGAGGAAAAGCAGGCCATCTATCGGGAGAACGCGCTGGAGCAGGCCGCGCAGGGCGTGGAGCGCAAGCTCGGCGGCATCGCGGACGCGGTGTCGAGCTTTGCCTACAGCGGGGAGGTGCAGGCGCTGCTGCGCGCGCCCTATCCCAGCGGCGAGCTCTTTAGCGCGCACAGCGCCGTGCAGGCGCTGGCGGCCACGGTCGAGGAGATCAACCCGGACATCGTCGGCATCGCCATACTGCCAAGGGACGGGAGCGCGCCCTACTACAGCTTCGGCCTGCAGGAGCAGTACCGCTACATACAGGGCCTGCGCGCGGAGCTGGACGCGGGGCAGGACAAAACGGGCGCGTTTTCCTACCTGCAGACCTCGGAGCCGGAGCGGTTCACATTCGCCCTGCCGGTGTTCTCCACGACGCAGAGCGCCAGCGCGGACCTGTCCGAATACCTGGGCACCGTGCTCGCCTTCTGCGATGCGTCCGCCCTGCGGGAGGTGCTCGCGGCGGCGGCCCTGCCGGAGGGCTCCATAGAGCTGCGCAGCGGGGCGGAGAGCCTGCTGCTCGTGGGCCGGACGCAGGGAAATGAGGCGCTGGCCTATGAGACGGCCAATGTGCCCGCGGCGGGGTGGGTGCTCGTGCAGCGCACGCGCGGGCGCGCGGCGGACGTGCCGTACGCGGCGCTGTTCGTCATGGCCTCCGCCCTCGGCCTTGCGGTGCTGGTGCTGCTGTCCTATGTCGTGCACCGCAACTTCACCGCCCCCATCACGCGCATCGCGCAGGGGCTTTTGCGCCTGGCGGAGCAGCCGCAGCGCGCCGAGCCCTTGCGCGTGCGCTGCGGGAACGAGCTGAGGACCATCGCCGCCTCGGTAAACGTGCTGCTGCGCGCCCTGCGCGAGGCGCAGAAGGTCCAGGCGGAACAGGAAGCGCGCGTCTTTCGCTCCCAGCTGGCGGCGGAGCGCCTGCAGCTGGCGCTGCTGCAGAGCCAGATCAACCCGCACTTCCTCTACAACACGCTTGCCTGCATCCGCGGCCGCGCGCTCTTTCGCGGCGCGCCGGAGATCGCGGACATCGCCGCCAATCTTTCCGCGCTGTACCGCTACAGCATCAAGGGGGGCGAAAGCGCGCTCCTGCGGGAGGAGCTGGCCGTGGTGCGGCGCTATCTGGCGATACAGGACGCAAGGGCCGAGGGGCGCTTTCGCGCGCAGATCGACGTGCCGGAGACGCTGCAGGCGCTGGCCGTGCCCAAGATGATCCTGCAGCCGCTGGTGGAAAACGCCATCCAGCACGGCCTGGAAGGGCGCAAAGGCGGCGGGGAACTGCGCATCACCGCGGTCTGTTTCCCGGGGGACACCGCCTTCCTGCTGCGCGTCTGGGACAACGGCGGCGGCATCGCGCCGGAGAAGCTGGCGCTGCTGCGCGCGGCGCTGTCGGCCAACCCCGCCGCGGCCGAAAAGCGGGGCGAGGAGAGCGGGCACGGGGTGCTGCTGGTGCACCGCAAGGTGCGGCTCTGCTGCGGCGAGCCGTACGGCCTGCAGCTCGAGAGCGCGCCCGGCGCCTACACCTGCGCCGCCCTGCTCCTGCCCCTGCGCGATGCGCGCGCAGACACCTGAGCGCAACGACGACCCAACGAAACTGCGGAGAGTTGCCGTGCCCCCATTGACAGGCGCTGTTTTGTCTGTAAAATACACATTTGGGGATGTGCGTATGCCGCTCGGGGAGAAGAGGACAGCGATGCGCTTCAGAACTTCCTTTGAGAAAACGCACTCTCCACTCTGGCTTCGATGCATCGAGTGCAGTTCTCAGAAATCCGAAAGGGGGAGAGACTATGCTAAAAATCGGCTGTCATTTGTCCAGCGCAAAGGGATACTTGGCCATGGGAAAGGAGGCTGTGCGCATCGGCGCCAACACCTTCCAATTCTTCACGCGCAATCCGCGCGGCGGCAGAGCCAAGCCCTTGGATGAGGCGGACGTCGCGGTCTTCCGCGCCTTTGCGCAGGAGCGGGGCCTGCTTCCCATACTCGCCCACGCGCCTTATACGCTCAATGCCTGCGCTGCGGACGAGGGGCTGCGCACATTTGCCCGCGAGACCATGGCCGACGATCTCGCCCGGCTCGAGCACATTCCCGGCAGCTTCTACAACTTCCATCCAGGTAGCCATGTGCGCCAGGGCATGGAGACGGGCGTTGCGCGCATCGCTGAGCACCTGAACGCGATCCTACGGCCCGAGCAGTCCACTACTGTGCTCCTGGAGACCATGGCGGGCAAAGGGTCTGAAGTTGGCGGCAGTTTTGCGGAGCTGTGCGCCATACTCGACCGTGTGCACCTGCCGGAAAAGCTCGGCGTCTGTCTGGACACCTGCCACGTCCATGACGCGGGGTACGACATTTGCGGTGATCTGGACGGCGTGCTGGAGGAGTTCGACCGCGTCGTGGGCCTGGCGCGCCTGCGGGCCGTGCACCTCAACGACAGCAAAAATCTCCGGGGCAGCCGCAAAGATCGGCACGAGAAGCTCGGGTTCGGCACCATTGGACTCGAGGCGCTCGCGCGCGTGGTGAACCACCCGGCCCTGCGCGGTCTGCCCTTTTACCTGGAGACGCCCAACGATCTGGATGGCTATGCGCAGGAGATCGCCTGCGTCAAGGGTCTGGCAGGGGTGGAGTAGGCGAGAAAGGGACGCGGGAAAACTTTTGTGCAGTGCACAGACAGAAAAACAACAGGCCGGAGACGAAGTTTGCAGATTTGTCTCCGGCCTGTTCTCGAAAATGCGAACAGGAAAATCACTCGTCCAGCGGCGCGCCGAAAGCCTGCTTCACTTCCTCCGCGTCTTTGCCGGATATGGTTCTGCCGGTGGCGTTTTTGATGGCGCGTCGCAGTTTCCTGGCGCGGCCGATGAGAAAGCTTGGGAAATCGTCCGTGGCAAAGATCGCGGTCACCAGCCTGAACATCGTCAGAGAAACGCCGCCGGTATTGACGTTCGCAAAAACCTGGCACACGGAGATGGAGGGGAGGCATCTTCAGCCGGAACTCGCCCTGCTGCGTGGAGAGATCTTTTTTTACCTTTCTGCTGAAATCGTACGTGACAAGCCGGGATGATGCTTTCGTTGCCGTACCCCAGGAACATCGCCGCGCCGCTGTCCACGGCCTGCATCAAATCGGCCCGCGATCTGTTTTGTTTTCTGGCGGAAAAGAAATCGGAACGGCGCGCGGGGCGCCGTTCCGATTGGGGGGGGGCTCAGGCTTCGGAGAGCACGCCGTCGACGATGCGCACCACGCGGTGGGCGTGCTGGGCGGCGTTTAGGTCGTGCGTGATCATGACGATGGTGTTGCCCATGGCGTTGAGCTTCTCAAAGAGCGCCAGCACCTCGGCGCCGGTGGCGGTGTCCAGAGCGCCGGTGGGCTCGTCGGCCAGGAGCAGGCGCGGATCGCCCACCAGGGCCCTGGCGATGGCCACGCGCTGCTGCTGGCCGCCGGAGAGCTCGCTGGGCCGGTGCTTCAGGCGCTTGCCCATCTCCAGCATCTCCAGCTTTTCCTTGGCGCGCATGGCGGCCTCGCGGTGGGAGCAGCCGCGGGCCAGCAGCGGCATCATCACGTTCTGCAGCACGTTGTAGCGCGGCACCAGGAAGTACTTCTGGAAGATGAAGCCGATCAGCCGGTTGCGCACCTTGGTCAGCTGCGCGTCGCTCAGCGCGCCGATGGGCAGGCCCATCAGCCGGTAATCCCCGCTTTGGACGTGGTCCATGCAGCCGATGACGTTCATCAGCGTGGACTTGCCGCTGCCCGACGGCCCGAGGATGGCCAGGAATTCCCCCTGCTCGACGGTGAGGTTGACGTTCCGCAGCGCCTGCACCTCGCTGTCGCCGACGTGAAAGCTGCGGCTCAGGTTCTCGATCTCGATGACGCGCGTTCGCACCGCTCCTTACGCCCCTTCCGTCTCATCTGCGGCTTCCGCCGTCTCCGCGGTCTCCGCGGCTTCTGCCGTCTCCGGAGCCTCCGGCGCTTCCGGCATCTCCGCGGCCAGGCTCGCGCTCACCACCGCGCCCTCTTCGTCCAGTTCCAGCAGCAGGATCTCGCCCTGCGCAAGCTCGCCTTCGCCCTGCAGCGCGCCCATGATCTCCTCAACGGCATACTCCGCCGTCTCGCCCGTCTCTTCCAGGCTCTCCGGGTCAAAGACCATCTCCTGCGGCAGGTTCTCCGGCAGCTCCGGCGCGTCCTCCGGCAGGTCCTCCGGCGCGCCTTCCGGCATCTCCGGCAGGTCTTCCGGCAGCTCGGGGGCGTCCTCCGGCAGATCCTCCGGCAGGTCTTCCGGCGCTGCCGGCGCTTCTTCCGGCAGATTGGCGGGGGCGAGCAGCGCCAGCGTCACCGTCTCCTCGCTCAGCGCCTCGATGCGGCCAAAGACCAGGTTCTCCATCTCCGCCTGCGTGTACAGGCCAGGCAGGCCGCTTGCGGGCAGTTCCCCTTCCTGCGGCGTCTCGCTCTCGTCCGGCTCCTGGCTGGCCTCGGGGCTGGCGGCAGGGCTGGTGGTGGGGCTGGCGGTCGCTGCGGTCTCTTCCGCCGCGCACCCGGCCAGCAGCAGGGATAGGGACAGGAACAGGGCAAAGAACTTCACGCTTTTCATACTCGTGGAAAACCTCCTTTATGTGTCAAATGCTGGGAAGAGGCGCCTGCGGGCCTAGGCCACGCTGGCGGCCACCACGCCGCCCTCGGCGCTGAGGGACAGCGTCAGGCGCATGCCGGCCGAGACGCTGGTGAAATCGCCGCTGCCGATGGGCATGCCGACCGGAAGCAGGTAGACTTTCTCGCCCGCGTCGGTCTCCAGCGTCACCTCGTTGCCGACGATGGACGTCACCTCGCCGCTGACGGTCTCCGCCACCTCGACCTGCGGCGCGGAAGTCTCGCTCCCAGCGGAAGGTCCGCCCCCGGCGGAAGTCCCGCCCCCGGCGGAGGGCATCTCGTCCATGTCGGGCATGCCTTCGGGCATCTCGCCCATATCGGGCATCTCACCCATGTCCGGCATGCCCTCGGGCATTTCGCCGGACTCCGGGCGCTCGGCGCCGTTTACGGCGGCGCAGGCGGAGAGGCTGCAGAGCGCGAGCAGCAGGAGCAGCACAGCCAGTGTCTTTTTCATCGCAATATCCTCCAATCCGAATCAGTTGAGGTTCAGCGCCTCAATGGGCACCAGGCGCGAGGCCTTCCAGGCCGGGTAGAAGCCGAAGACCGTGCCGGTGAGCAGGGCGAAGACGAAGGCCAGCACCGCGCCCGTCACGCTCGGCTCACAGCGCACGCCCAGCGCCTCCACCACCGGCATCAGGCCGTAGCTCAGCCCAACGCCCACGATGCCACCAAAGACGCTCACCAGCGTCGCCTCCAGCAGGAATTCCAGCAGTATCGTGCCGCGGGCGCAGCCTATGGCGCGCAGTATGCCGATCTCCTGCGTGCGCTCCTGCACGGAGGCAAAGAGCACGTTCATGATGCCGATGCCGCCCACCAGGAACACGATGGAAGCCACGGCCAGCAGCAGCATGGCCAGCGTGTCCGCCGAGGAGGAAGCCGCCTCCATGGCGGAACCGGCGTCCGTCACTTCAAAGTAGGCGTCCGGGTAGTTCTCGCTCAGGACCGCCTCGATGTCGGCCATGCAGCGCTCGACGTCCTCCACGTTCTCGGCCACGGCCGCCAGCGTCGGCTCCACCGTCGTGCCAAAGACGTACTTTTCCGCCGTGCTGTAGGGCAGGAACACCGCCTCGTCCGGGCTGATGCCGGAGCTGACGCTGCCCATCTGGGTCAGCACGCCGACGATCTGGTAGTTCTTGTCCTCGATCTCCAGGTAGTCGCCGACGGCCAGCATCGCCGAGCCGAACACGTCCTGCGCCAGGTCCCAGCCGATGACGGCCACGTAGTTGGTGGATTCCTCGTCGTCCTCGTTCAGGAAGCGGCCCATGGCCACCTCCAGATTGGAGACGTCCTGGTAGGCGGCCTGCGCCCCCACCACCGTGGCGCTCATCGCCTCTTCCAGCTCACCGCCGTAGACGTCGACGTCGCCCTGCAGGTAGATGGTGACGGAGCTTAGGCCCTGCACCAGTTCCTGTATGTGCTGCACGTCCTCTTCCGTCATGCGCGTGCCGGACAGGTCGCCGCCGGGCGCGGAACCTCCGCCGGGCGCGGCCCCGCCGCCACCGCCGCCCATGCCGGGCGGGGAGGGCATGCTTCCGCCCCCGCCGCCCATGGAGGGCATGCCGCCTCCGCCGCCGAAGGAGGGCATGCTGCCGCCCATGGAGGGCATGCTGCCGATGTCCGGCATGCCGCCGCCGAACAGGTCGCCCATCTCGCCGAAGAAGTCCATCGGCATTTCGTCCGTCGCCACCACCTCTATGGCCCCGGCGTTGAGGTTCTTGAACTGGTCGGCCACGTCCGCCTGGCCGCCCTGGCCCACGGCGATGACCAGGACGATGGTCGCCGCGCCCACCACGATGCCAAGCGACGTCATCGCCATGCGCCGGCGGTTGCCCATGAGGTTGATCCAGACCAGGCGCAGCACCTCGCCTACGCGCATCATGCGGCGCTCACCGCGCTTTCCACCAGCACCGTCTCGCCCTCGGAGAGCCCGGAGACGATCTCGACGTACTGCCCGTTGCTAAAGCCCGTCTCCACCGTCCGCGTTTCCGTTGTGCCGTCCGCCTTTTCCACCTGCACGGTGGAGACGCCGCCGGAGAAGTTCACCGCCTGGGAGTTGACGTAGAGAACGTCGCGCGCGGCGCGCTGCACCAGCGTCACCTCGGCGCTCATGCCCTCGAGCATATCCAGCTCGTTGACCTGGGCAAAGCGCACGTTGACCGTGTAGCTCACGGTCGCCGCGCCGGAGCGGGCGGCGTCGACGGTGATGGTGTCCACCTCCGCCGCAAAGGTCTGGTTGGGGAAGGCGTTCATGGTGACGGTCGCCTCCTGTCCGATGGAGACGTTCAGTATGTCCTCCTCGGAGATGGTGATGGGCACGTAGACGGAGGAAATGTCCGTCATCGTAAGGAGCGTTGCGTAGGAGAGTATGAGGTTGGTGTCGTCGTCGATGTAGACCTCCACGTCGTCCCCTTCCTCGACGCTCAAAGAGGCCACCAGGCCGTCGCACTCGGCGTAGACGATGCCGTCCTCGCTGAGCAGCGAGCGCACCTCTTCAATCTGGTCCTCCAACTCGTCGTACGTCTCCTGGGCGGACTCCACCGCCTGCTCCAGCTCCACCTCCGTCAGCTCGTAGGAGCTGGAGGCGATGCTGGCGCTGGACTCAGCGCTCTCCTTCTGCTGCTGGGCCGCCAGCTCCCCGGTGGAAAGGGCCATGCGCGCTTCGTCCAGGTCGATCTGCGCCTGGGCGCGCTCGCTCTCCGTCAGCCGGATCTCCTCTTCCAGCGCGTCCATGGAGTCGATGCTGCCGTAGGTGTCCTGGTAGTACTCCTGAAAGTCGGAGAGTATGGAGCTCCAGGTGTTGCCCTCGGTGTCCATCTGGTGGTTCTCCGCCATGTCCTCGTAGTACTCCAGCGTCACCAGGTCCTCTTCCAGCGTGTCCAGACAGGCGGTCCACTTCTCCAGCTCTTCTTCCTTATCGGCCAGTGTGTCCTCGGCCTGCGTCACCGCGCGCTGCAGCTGCGTCACGGTCAGCGCGGCGTTTTCCGTGGCCAGGGCGCCGCTCTGCTCGCTGGACTCCATCTCCTGGCGCGCGGCCAGCAGCTTGCTCTGCTGGTTGAGCTTGGCCTGCTCCACTTCCAGGCCCACGATGTTCAGCTGCAGCTCGTAGCTGGCCAGCCCCGCCTCGATGTCCTCTGTGTTCATGCGCATCAGCGGATCGCCCTTGCGCACCGAAGAGCCCTCGCGCACATAGACCTCCTCCACCGTGGCCGAGACGGGGAAGGTCACCGTTTCCCTCTCCAGGGAGATGGAGCTGCTCTCGCTCTGCCCCACCACCACGTCGCCGCGCTCCACGGTGTAGCGGCGGTAGACGGCGGCGCTCTCCTGCGCTCCGCCCCCGGAAAGCGCGCGCCAGGCGAAAAACCCGCCCCCGCCCAGCGCCGAAACGCCCACCGCGCAGGCCGCAACGATGGCCACGACGCGCTTTTTGCTGCGCTTCTTCTTGCCAAGACCCAAAAGCGCCGCCAGATCTTCGTTCTCCTGCGTGCTCGGCGTCTGTTCCGGCTTGTTGTCCCTGTCCATGCGGTCAACCCCTCTCTTTCTGCCGCCGGGGCTCTCTTTCCCGGGGGCAGATATAGTATAGCCGGGCCAAGTGAAGAGCTCTTGAATATGTTTCAAAAATGTTTCGTGAAATTTGTGAACAATGTGACGGCCCCGTGAACGCCCGCCGCGCACTGTCATCCGCCGTCGGAGAAAAGACGGGAAAACTGCCGAATTCCGCCGGCGCGCCCCCTTGAAACTTACACGGATTGTGTATATTATATATACTGTAAGTGTAACTGCACTTGCCCTTTGGGGACGCGGTTTCCCGATTGCAGTGGGCCCTTCCCGTCACGCTCTAAGGGAGAGGAGGTGATTCCGATGCGGCAAACCGTCCCGGTCGTCCGGGTTCTCAGCGCCCAGCGCGTGCGCCAGTGGATCCGCCTGCGCGGAAAGAGCCAGGAAGAGGTCGCGGCAAGCTGTCTATGTACCGACCGCCAGGTGCGCAATTGGCTGCGCAGAGACACGGATGTCCCCGTTTCGCGCCTGTACTCTCTGGCCGACTGCCTGGAGTGCAAGCCGGAAGACCTGCTGATCGCGATACCGGCCTCGCGGAAAAAACCCTGACCGCCCGCCCCCCACCCCACCGACAAGGCGCCCCTTCCCAAAAGAAGGGGCGCCTTTGTCTCTTGTAGTATAGATTCCATACACTATAAGGAGCGCTGTTCGTGTGCGGGCGCGTTGCGGCCGTCTCCCGCCGCCCTTTGCGGCCCTGCTTGAGAGCGGCCGAAGATGCGATTCTTGTCGTGCTGGCATCCGTATTTGATTTCAAACCACGCCCCCGGGCGGGGGCGGCCTGGACACCCTTGTTCTTGGCGATGCCCAGAGGCTGATTTCAATCCACATTCCACCGGGTGGGGGAGCGGCACACTTCGGCACGCGGCGGCCAGCGGAGGTGTGATTTCAATCCACGCCCCCCGGGCAGGGGGCGACCTCCAGAGATGTATACTATAGTCACAGCAAGGGATTTCAATCCACGCCCCCCGGACGGGGGGCGACCGGGATGCGGGATTGCTATAATCACACGCACGCTATTTCAATCCACGCCTCCCG
>CALWKN010000241.1 GCA_944381265.1 uncultured Clostridia bacterium | reverse complement strand
GGGAAGATGGGGTTGGTGGCCAGCACCACCGGATAGCCCTTTTCCTTCAGCGTCTTTACGCAGGCGTTTGCCAGGGGCGTCGGCTGCGTAAAGGCGGCGGCCTCGTTGAACTCGCGGCCGTAGAAGTCGTCAAACTCCGGCACGTCGCGCAGGCGCTCCCGGCCAAAGTCCTCGGCGAACACGGCCCAGAAGCGGTCGCGGTTGGGGCAGGAGCCGTCGTTTCGCACCATGGCGGCCGTGCCCTTCCACACCGTGTCCACGATGCGCTTGGGGTCGTAGCCCTTCTTGCCGAAGCGGCGGCAGAGCGCGCCGAAATACCCTTTTACGAATTCCTCCTGGTTCATGGGCAGGAGCGTCCCGTCCAAGTCAAACAGCACAGCCTGAAACATGCGCTTCCTCCTGAATCTTCCTCAAAATGCGAGGGCGTTCCTGCATCAGTATAGCAGTTTCCGCCCTGGTTTTCGTTGACGGCGTGTAAAATGCCCGCTATACTGTTGGTAAATCCTCGAAAAAAGGAGCCGCTTGCCCATGCGCCAACCGATCCATCTGCTCATCAAGCCCGCCTCCGGGGCCTGCAATTTGCGCTGCGCCTACTGCTTTTACGCCGATGTCGCCAGCAAGCGCGAGACGCCCTCCTTTGGCAGTATGTCCGAGGAGACACTGGAGGCCGTGGTGCAAAAGGCCCTGCGCTTTGCCCAGGGCGAGGTGACCTTCGCCTTTCAGGGCGGGGAGCCGACGCTGCGCGGCCTGCCCTTCTTCCGCCGCCTGATCGAGCTGGAGAAGGCGCACAATTCCCGCGGCCTGCCCATACACAACGCCATACAGACCAACGGCATGGTGCTGGACGCGGAATGGGCCGATTTTCTGGCGGAGAACCGCTTCCTCGTCGGCCTTTCCCTGGACGGCACGGCGGCGGTACACGACCTGCACCGCCTGGACCCGGACGGCGCGGGCACGCACAAGCGCGTGCTGCGGGCCGCGCGCCTGCTTACTGAGCACAAGGTGGACTTTAACATACTCACCGTCATAACCGCCAGGGCGGCGCGGGAGATCCGCTCCATCTACGCCTTCTACCGCCGGGAGGACCTGCTCTACCAGCAGTACATCCCCTGCCTGGACCCCTTGGGCGAGGCGCGCGGCGGCCACCCCTACTCGCTGACGCCGGCGCTGTACGAGCGCTTCCTCAAGGACCTGTTCGACCTCTGGTTTGCCGACGTCACCTCCGGCCGCTTCATCTATATCCGCTATTTTGAGAACCTGGTGGGCATGATGCTCGGGCAGATGCCGGAGGCCTGCGGCATGGCGGGCGTCTGCTCGCAGCAGTATGTGGTGGAGGCAGACGGCGGCGTCTACCCGTGCGATTTCTACGTGCTGGACCCCTATCGCCTGGGGAGCCTTGTGACCGACGACTTCCCCGCTCTGGACGAAAAGCGCGGCGAACTGGGCTTTGTGGAGCGCTCCCGCTTTGTCTCCCCGGAGTGCCGCGACTGTCCCTGGTTCGCGCTCTGCCGCGGCGGCTGCCGCCGCGACCGCGAGCCTCTGCGCGGCGACGGCACGCTGTCCCTGAACTACTTCTGCCCCGCCTACAAGGCGTTCTTCTCCTACGCCTATCCGCGCCTTGCGCACCTTAGCCGCGCCATCGCCGCCCAGCGGCGCTGAGCCCTTGCCGCGCGCCGGAATCCTATGCTATACTATTTGTTAGAATTTGACAAGGAGGTTGTTTCCCATGGCCAATCGCATTGTGCTCAACGAGATCTCCTATCACGGCAGCGGCGCCATACAGGAAATCGCAAACGAGGTCATCGCCCGCGGCTTCCGCAAGGCCTTCGTCTGCTCCGATCCGGACCTGATCGGCTTTGGCGTCACGGGCAAGGTGCTAAAGGTCCTCGAGGACCACGGCCTTGCCTACGAGGTCTACTCCAACATCAAGCCCAATCCGACCATTGAAAACGTGCAGACGGGCGTGAAGGCCTTCCAGGCTTCCCAGGCGGACTACATCATCGCCATTGGCGGCGGCTCGTCCATGGACACGGCCAAGGCCGTGGGCATCATCGCCAACAACCCCGAGTTCGCCGACGTGCGCTCGCTGGAGGGGACCGCGCCGACCAAGCAGCGCGCGGTGTTCACCATCGCCGTGCCCACCACCGCCGGCACGGCGGCGGAGGTGACGATCAACTACGTCATCACCGACCCGGAGAAGAACCGCAAGTTCGTCTGCGTGGACCCGCACGACATCCCGCAGATCGCCGTCATCGACCCGGACATGATGTCCACCATGCCCAAGGGCCTGACCGCCGCCACCGGCATGGACGCCCTGACCCACGCCATCGAGGGCTTCATCACCAAGGCGGCCTGGGAAATGACGGACATGTTCCACTTAAAGGCCATTGAGATCATCTCCCGCTCCCTGCGCAAGGCCGTGCAGAACGACCCGGAGGGCCGCGAGGGCATGGCGCTGGGCCAGTACGTGGCGGGTATGGGCTTTTCCAACGTCGGCCTTGGCGCGGTGCACGCCATGGCGCACCCGCTGGGCGCCGTCTACGACACGCCGCACGGCGTGGCCAACGCCATCCTCCTGCCCACGGTCATGGAGTACAACGCCCCCGCTTCCGGCGACAAGTACAAGTACATCGCCGCGGCCATGGGCGTGCCGGGCACCGAGGAAATGACGCAGGACGAGTACCGCAAGGCCGCGGTGGACGCCGTGCGCCAGCTGGCCCGCGACGTGGGCATCCCGGAGGACCTCAAGGACATCGTCAAGGCGGAGGACATCCCCTTCCTGGCCGAGTCCGCCTTTGCCGACGCCTGCTGCCCCGGCAACCCGCGCGACACCTCGGTCGAGGATCTGGCCGCCCTCTACCGTTCCCTGATCTAACAGTCCATAAAAAACCGACAAAGGGAGCGCCTTCCGGAAACCCGGAAGGCGCTCCCTTTGCTCTGTCGCTGGTTTAGAAGATGCGGAAGCCGCAGATGAAGTGGCTGGTCCAGTAGCTCGAGGACTGGATGTTCGAGGTGGTGCGGACCTTGCCGGTGGAGGAGGAGGCGTCGATCATCTTGCCGTTGCCCATGTAGATGCCCACATGGCCGTCGAAGCAGACCACGTCGCCGCGCTCCAAATCGCTCATGGAGCTGACCTTGGGGTACTTGCTGGAGTTGGCCCAGCCGCTGCTGGTCATGTAGCCCTGGGAAACGCCGGCCTGGTTGAGGCACCAGTAGACGAAGCCCGAGCAGTCGAAGGTGTTGGGGCCCTTGGCGCCAAAGACGTACTTGCTGCCCAGCTTGGACTCGGCTACCGAGATGAACTTCTCCACGCCGCTCTTGTTCGAAGAGGAAGAGGGCTTGCTGGAGGAAGAGCCGCCGGACGACGAGCTGCCGCCGCTGCTGGAGGAGCCGCCGGAAGACGACGAGGCCTTCTTGGCGTCGGAATCCATCAGCGCGTTCATGGTCACCTTGCCGACCTTGCCGTCGGCGGAGAGGCCGTTGCGCTTCTGGAAGGCCTTGACCGCTTCCTCGGTCAAAGAGCCGTAGTAGCCGGTGACGGTGTCCATGTAATTGAGTTCCTTCAGGCGCTTCTGCACGTTGGTGACGTCGCTGCCCTCCATGCCCAGCTGCAGGCCGTTGGCCTTGGCGTCGGAGGAGTTGAGCAGGGACATGGTGTTGGGCCCGAGGAAGCCGTCGGCGATGAGGCCGTTGATCTCCTGGAAGCGCTTGACGGCCATGACGGTGTCCTTGCCGTAGTTGCCGTCGGGCGTGGTGGTCAGGTACCCCAGCTTCTTTAAGCGCTCCTGGTACTCCTTGACCTCGTCGCTCTCCTCGCCGAAGCGGTGGAAGTTGGCCGTGGCGTCGGGGCTGTAGAGCATTTCACGGGTCTTGCTGCCCACCTTGCCGTCCACGGTGAGCTTGTTGACTTCCTGGAACTTCTTGACCGCCTCGGTAGTCATCTCGCCGAAGTGGCCGGTGACGGTGTCGATGTAGCCGAGTTCGCGCAGGCGGGTCTGCAGCTCCTCCACGTCCGTGCCGTCCATGCCCTCCATGACGGTGTAGTGCTGGGCGTCGTCGGCGTTCATGGCGGCCCAGGTCTCCGCGCCGACGCAGCCGTCGACGTCCAGGCCGTGCTGGCGCTGGAAGAGGCGCACCGCCGACTCGGTGATGCTGCCGTAATACTGCGTGGGCTCATCGTTTTCCATGTAGCCCAGGTCCATCAAGCGCTCCTGGATCTCCGCCACCACCGGGGCCTCCATGCCGTACTTAAAGACGGTGTTGGTGGGATCCGGTTCGGGCGTGGGGGTGGGTTCCGGCGTGGGCTCCGGGGTCGTCTCCGGGGCGGAGGCGGCCGCCGGTTCCACGGTAGGAGGCGTGATGTTGACGATGCCCGTCTCCCCCGCCGTTTCGCCGCTCAGGGCGCCCGGCTCGCCGCTTAAATTCGTGGCGGACTTTTCGCGCAGCCGGACCGCGCCGCCGTCGGCGCCGGACGCGGCGCTGCGGTTGAGGGCCACGCCCGCGCCGATGGGCACGGCGATGACCAGCACCGCCGCCACCGCCAGCAGCGTCAGCTTCTTTGCGCCCAGGCCCGCCAGCCACGCCTTGAAGTAATAGAACTTCCTGCGCGTGCGCCGGGAGTAGCGGCCGGCCCCTCTCTTTTCCGTGTTTTTATCTTCGCTCATGATTCTACCATCCTTGACAGATATTCCTCACGGTAAAGTATACGAGCCTTGCGCGCTCCTGTCAAAGGGTTCCCGGGGATTGTTACAAATCCGAAACAGAGGATTTTCTTTGCCGAAACATGTGGGCGGCAAGGCGAACCTTTCCGCTACAGATCCGCGCCAAGGTTCGGGATCAGGCCCCTTTCGGCCATGACGAGGACGCCGAGCAGCGCGCCCCAGTGGTAGAACTTGTCGCTGTTGGGCTTGTCGCAGCCTTCGCCCGTGATGGCGTTGTAGTTTTCGTGGATGTGGCGCTTCTCCTGCCACTCCGGCAGGAAGAGCGCGGCCGACTTTTCCGCCAGGTCCGCCCGCTCCGCCGCAAGGTCCGCGTGCTGCGCAAGCGCCAGGTACACCAGGAAGTTCAGCGGCGCCCAGACGCGGCCGCGCCAGTAGTCCTGCTCCGGGAAGGCCGGGTCGTTGCGGGCGATGGCGGGCAGCATCCACTCGCCGTAGAACTCCTCCGGGTCGTGGTAGTGCGCCGCGATGCGCGCCTTGCGCGCTGCCGGTATGCCGCGGTCAAACAGCGCGTAGAAGTTCGTCGGGGAAATGCGGTGGGAGAAGGCCCCGGTGTCCGTGCGTCGGTTGCAGTAGAAGCCGAAGTCCTCGTCCCAGAGCGTCTCCAGCCCCGCCTGCGCCCGGCGCAGGCGCGCCCGCAGCGCGTCCTCGTCTTCCTTTCTGCCAAGCACCTTTGCCAGCTGCAGCAAGGAGCGCGTATCCAGTATGTACAGGCCCGTAAGCCCTACGTCCGCCAGCTTCAGCCGGTGTGTCTCCTTGTCAAA
>CALWKN010000240.1 GCA_944381265.1 uncultured Clostridia bacterium | reverse complement strand
CGCTATGGCGGCAGCGAGGAGACCGCCGGGCAGATCCTCTCCCTGGTGGACGACTACATGGACCGCCAGGAGGAGTACCTGGAACAGGCCGGGCTCATCACCTGGGAGTAACGGCCCTCCCGCCCCCCACAGGACATAAACCGAAGCGCGCCTCTTTACAGGGGCGCGCTTCTTTTCCGGGGCGACAAAAGCTCCCCCGGCGGGGAAGTCCCGCCGGGGGAGAAGGGGCTCAGCGGCAGCTGCCGTGGCGGCCGTGATGGCCGCGTTCGGCGCGGTGGCCGTGCGCCGCGCCGCGATGGTCGCAGAGGCCGTCGCCGTCCGCGTCCACATAGCCGCAGCCGCGCGGGCAGACGCCGTCTTCGCGCGCTTCGCTGCAGAGCGGGCAGAGGTCTGCGCGCGGGGTAAGGGCGCGGCAGGCCCTGGCGCAGGCCACGCCCGCGATCAGCGGCGCGCCCGCACAGCGCGCGTGGGCCAGCGCCGGCATCGTGGCCAGGGCGAGCGTCAGCAGCGCCGTCAGCGCGGCCAGAGCGAGTTTTTTCTTCATGGCGGCCCCTCCTTTGCGGCTCAGTGCTTCTTCTTTGCGGGGGACTTGCGCAGCACGCGCGCGCAGAGCAGCGCGGTGAGCGCGCCGATGACGACGAGCGAGAGCAGCAGGATCACCCCGGGCGGCACGCTCGCGCCGGAGCTGCCGTCCACGCTGTAGTCCGCCGCGGCGACGGAGGCCACGTTCGGATCCGGCGTGAGCACGGCAAGGTCATCCGCCGTCAGTACGGAGGGAGAGAGTATGTTCTGCCCCTCGGTGGTGGTGACCACCAGCGAGCCCACGGCGGCAAAGTCCTGCGGCAGGTTGAAGACCACGACGTTGGTGTCCGGCACCAGCTCGCCCGTCTCCAGCACCTGGTCGGTGCTGCTGTCCAGTATGAGGTTGAGCCAGGGGCTCTCGGCGGCAAGGTCGCGCGGCGTGTACTCGCCGTCATAGCCAAGGCTCGTCAGCGCGATGTAGTAGTCGCAGCCCGCGGCCTCCATCTCCTCGTAGTAGATGTTGGCGATGCCGGAGGGCTTGTAGACGTTGCAGCCCTCGGTAAGCTCCGGGTAGAGCTCGGCGATCTCCGGCGAGACGAGGCCGATGACGCCCACGCGCACCCCCGCCACTTCGAGCACGGCGTAGGGGTCAAAGAGCACCTCGCCGTCCTGGCGCAGCCAGTTGGCGCACAGCAGCGGGAAGTCGGCGATGGCGGAGAGCTCCTGCAGGCGCTCGATGCCAAGGGCCGCGTCCTCGGTGCCGATGGCGGCGGCGGCATAGCCCGCGGCGCCCATCAGCTTTACGGTCTTGAGCCCGTCGCCCTTGAGCGCGTTGCCGCTGTCCAGCAGCAGCGTCTCATAGCCGCCGGCGCTGGTGTTGTCCAGCAGTGCGCGCAGCAGGGGGTAGCCGATGGCGTCGCCCGTGCGCGTCTCGATCCCGTGCGTGTCGCCCGTGTGCAGGATCGCGAATGTGGCGCTCTGCGCCGCGCCCGTTTCCGCCTAGGCGCTGGGAGCGGCCGAGGCGCTCGGTGCGGCCGAGACGCTCGGTGCGGGCGTTTCCTGCGCGAAGACCGTGACGGGCAGCAGCAGGAGGCAGAGCAAAATGCAGAGGATGGCTTTCTTCATGGGTTCCGTCCTTTCGTGCTTCAGGTTCTACCCTTCATTATAGACGATCCGGGGCAAGTTGCAAGTGAATGTTTTATGAAAACGCCGTCCCTGTTAGGAGTTGGTAAACCGGGGCGAGCGAGCGCAACTTTTTTTCGCGCGGACCGTCCAATTCACTGGAACGACAAGAAAACGAGACGGAGGAAGAGATCCATGAAGAAACTGCAAAAGCCCCTGCTGACGCTCCTTGCGCTGGTCCTGTGCCTTGCGGCCGCGGGCTGCACGGCGGCGGAGGAGAGCGCGCCCGAGGTCAACGTGCCCGTGCAGGACATCGCCGACGACCTGCTGGCCACGCCCGACGCCTTCCCCTCGATGATGGACTTTGGCGAGGAAGCGCTCAGCGAGATGATCGGCCTGGACTACTCGATGCTGGAGGAGTCCTCCCTCAACGACGCGATGATGAACGTCCACGCCCGCGCCCTGTACGTGGCCAAGGTCAAGGACAGCGCCGACATGGAGGCCGTGCACGCCGCCTTCCAGAAGCGCCTGGAGCTGATCCAGCAGTCCTTTGAGACCTACCTGCCCGACCAGTACGAGCTGGCCAAGAACGGCCAGATCGCGGAGAACGGCCGCTACATACTGATGGTCGTGGCCCCGGACGCGCAGGCCATCGTCGACCGCTTCAACGAGATACTGGAAAACGGCGGCGTGGACTAAAAGCGCGCCGCGTGCGACAAAAGGAGCGGAGACGATCCGCTCCTCAGACTGTCGAAAAAGTAGGGTCATTCTCTTGGGGATGCATGAAGGGGCCGCAGCCCCTTCATCTTCAATCCGCAGCGGCGGCGTGTACGCCGCGAGGATGTCGGCCCGTAGGGCCGCTTTCCTTT
>CALWKN010000239.1 GCA_944381265.1 uncultured Clostridia bacterium | reverse complement strand
GTGGCCTTCGCCTTCTCCGCCGTGATCGGCGTGTCGATGAGCATGGAGAAGATCTTCCAGGCGGCGGGGCGCATGCTGCAGACGATGGTCTGCATGCTGGCAGGCTGCGTGTGCAACATCGTGCTGGACCCGCTGCTGATCTTTGGCATCGGGCCCTTCCCGGAGATGGGCATGGAGGGCGCGGCGCTGGCCACGGGCCTTGGGCAGGCGCTGAGCTTGGCGCTCTACTTCGTCTTTGCCCGCCTGCGCCCGCTGCCCCTGCGCCTTCGCTTTAGCCGGGAGATGTGGGATGCGAATCTAACGCATCGGATGTACGCCGTGGGCGTGCCCGCCACGCTGAACCTAGCCCTGCCTTCGCTTCTGATCTCCTGCCTGAACGTGATCCTCGCCGCCTTTGCCGAGACCTATGTGCTGGTGCTGGGCGTCTACTACAAGCTGCAGACCTTCCTCTATCTCCCGGCCAATGGCATCGTGCAGGGCATGCGGCCGATACTGGGCTTTAACTTCGGCGCCAAGGAGTACGGGCGGGTGGAGAAGATCTACCGCGTGGCGCTGCTGCTGTCCATGGGCATCATGGCCTTGGGCACGCTGCTGTGCTGGATCGCGCCGGAGCAGCTGATCGGCCTGTTCTCTCAGAGCCCGGAGACGGTCGCGGCCGGGGCGCAGGCGCTGCGCATACTCAGCCTGGGCTTCATCGTCTCCTCGCTGTCGGTGATCTCCTGCGGCGCGCTGGAGGGGCTGGGCCTGGGCACGCCCTCGCTGTGGATCTCGCTGCTGCGCTACGCGGTGCTGATCCTGCCGCTCGCCTTTGTGCTCAGCCGCTTCCTCGGCGCGTCGGGCGTCTGGCACGCCTTCTGGGTCACGGAGCTGCTGACCGCCGCGGCGGCGGCGCTGCTCTACCGCCGCAAGACCGCCGTGCGCCCCGCGTAAAAAAAACGCGCCCTTGTGCGCCGGCTGCGTCCCTGCTATACTCATGGCAGAGAGAAAAATCCACACACCGAGGAGGCGTTCGCACATGAACCATCTCATTCAACAGGCGCAGTTCCTCACCGCGCCGCGGGACATCGGCACGGTCGTGCCCTGCTTTACGCGCCGTCTGGACCTGCGCGGCCCGGTGCGCCGGGCGCTGCTGCAGATCAGCGCCCTGGGCCTGTACCAGGCGGCCATAGACGGCGTGCGCGTGGGCGCGTTCGTCTTTGCCCCCGGCTGGACGGAGTACGGCAAGCGGCTGCAGTTCCAGACCTATGACGTAACGGACATGGTCGCGCCCGGCAGCGTGATCACGGTGCTGGTGGGCGAGGGCTGGTGGGGCGGGCGCCTGGGCTGGAACGACCAGCAGGCGCGCCGCAGGACCGCTCTGATCGCGGCGCTGTCCGTGGAGTACGAGGACGGCAGCCGGGAGCACATACTCACGGACGAAAGCTGGCGCGTGCTGACCACGCCCATCCGCTTCTCCTCCATCTACGACGGCGAGACCGTGGACATGACCGCCCCCTGCGAGGACGTAGGGCCGGCGGCGATCTACCCCGGCGACACGTCCATCCTGCTGCCGCAGGAGGGCGAGGAGGTGCGCGAAACGGAGACGCTCGCCCCCATCGCCGAGATCACCACCCCCAGAGGCGAGCGCGTGCTGGACTTTGGCCAGAACCTGACGGGCTATGTGCGCCTGCGCGCCCGCGGCAAAAAAGGCGAAACGGTGGAGCTCTCCTTTGCCGAGGTGCTGGACAAAGACGGCAACTTCTACACCGAAAACATGCGCTCGGCCAAGAACAAGATCCTGCTGACGCTCTCGGGCGAGGGCGAGATGGAGTACAACCCCACCTTCTCCTTCCAGGGCTTCCGCTATGTGCGCCTGGACGCCTGCCCGTCCTCCATGACGAGCGCGGACTTTGCCGCCGTGGTCGTACACTCCGATCTTTTGCGCACGGGCGACTTTGCCTGCGGGGTGGAGCTGGTCAACAAGCTCTACGAAAACATACTCTGGGGCCAGAGGGGCAACTTCCTGGACGTGCCCACCGACTGCCCACAGCGCGACGAGCGCCTGGGCTGGACGGGCGACGCGCAGGCCTTCGCCGCCACCGCCGCCTACAACTACCGCGTGGACAGGTTCTTTATCAAGTGGCTGCACGACATGGCGGCGTCGCAGGACGAGCAGGGGCGCATACCGCACGTGGTCCCCAACGTGCTCGGCCCGGATTCCTGCGCCTCCGCCGCCTGGGCCGACGCCTGCACCATCATCCCCTGGCAGCTCTACCTCACCTACGGCGACGAACAGATCCTGCTGGACTGCCTGGACATGGCGCAGAAATGGGTGGACTATATGCACGGCGCTGGGCCGGAGGAGTTCCTCTGGCTGGAGGGCACGCACTTTGGCGACTGGCTGGGCCTGGACGCGCCGGAGGGCAGCTACAAGGGCTCGACCGACGAGGGCCTGATCGCCAGCGCCTACTTTGCGCTCTCTGCGGAGAACCTGGTCAAGATGGGCCGCGCCCTGGGCCGCGATATGCGCGCCTACGCCGAGCTCTACGACAACGTCCGCGCCGCCTGGCAGCAGCGCTACGCCGTGGAGCCCGGGAGAGTTCTGGGCGACACGCAGACCGGCTATGTGCTGGCGCTTGCCTTTGACCTTGTGCAGGACAAGGCGCCCTTTGCCGCGCGCCTGGCCGAGAAGATCCGCGAAAACGGCACGCACCTGCAGACGGGCTTTGTCGGCACGCCCTACCTGCTGCGCGCCCTCTCGGACAACGGCTATGCGGACCTGGCCTACGACCTGCTGCTGCAGACGGACTTCCCCTCCTGGCTCTACCCGGTGACGCGCGGGGCGACCACCATGTGGGAGCACTGGGACGGCCTCAAGCCCGACGGCTCCATGTGGTCGGCGGACATGAACAGCTTCAACCACTACGCCTACGGCGCGGTGGGCGAGTGGCTCTACACCGCCTGCGCCGGCATCCGGCCGGACGCGGCGAACCCCGGCTTCCGCCGCATCCATTTCGCGCCCCTGCCGGACGCGCGCCTGGGCTTTGCCCGCGCCTCGCTTGCGACCGCGCAGGGCCTCGTCTCCTCCGCCTGGTGGTACGAGGGCGACAGCGTGCGCTACTGCTTCACCGTCCCCGCCGGCTGCACCGCCTCCGCCCGCCTGGGGGACCGCGTGCTCGAGCTCTCCCCCGGCACGCACCGCTTCTAACTCTCCCCGCAAAAAACGGAGCCCAGGGCAGATCCCGGGCTCCGTTTTGGCGTTTTTCCTTATTTTTCGGCAAAATATGAGCAGAGCGCCGTGTATTTTCACGGCGCTCCGCCTGACCTGGTGCGAAGGACGGGACTTGAACCCGTATGGTTGCCCACACGCCCCTCATACGTGCGCGTCTGCCAGTTCCGCCACCCTCGCGTAAGAACAGATTCTATTATACACGGCAGCGGAAAATTGTCAAGGATTTTTTTGCCGGGGCGCGGGGAAATTTTTTTACGCCAGGAAGATGGGGTTGGTCCAGGCGCGGCGGCCCTGGGCGTCGCGCACCACGGCGCGGATGTAGGTCAGGTATTCCGGCAGCTCGAACTCGTGGCGGGTGAGGTCGCCCGCTTCCGAGGTGATGCGCGGGCAGGGGAACTGGCCGCTGCGGAAGGCGATCTCGGCGCAGGGCGAACAGAGGACCACGGCGCGGCCGTCCTTGATGTAGAAGTCGCGGATCTCCGGGCCGCAGGAGGAGTAGAACGCGCCCTCCCGCAGGGCGGCGAGTATGGAATCGCGGTCCTTTTCGGCGCGCACGCGCACCCAGCCCTTGCAGTGGTGGGCCATGGCGTGCCCGTCGTCCACCGCCACGCCGAATA
Source organism: uncultured Clostridia bacterium (assembly GCA_944381265.1). GTDB lineage: Bacteria > Bacillota > Clostridia > Christensenellales > UBA1750 > Spyradocola. Next base: position 4,504 of record CALWKN010000239.1, on the reverse strand, counting down.
TGCGCTGGCCCTGCCGCAGCAGCTCGTCCCAATAGGCGGCGTCCGTGTCCAGGCCGTTCTCGATGGCGCAGCCGGAGTTCCAGATCTCCATGGCGAAATTGCCCTGCAGGCGCTCAAACTCGCGCGCCGGGGTGTTGCTCCACTCCGGGTGGCAGTAGAAGGTCATCTGCCCGGCGGCGTGCAGCTCGTCCAGCAGCGGCTGGAAGTCCTCCTGGCCGCGCACGGAGCCGCTGTCAAAGCGCTGGTCCTGGGCGTAGGTCGAGTCCTTCGTGCCAAGGCACACGGTGTGGAAGCAGTGCACGCCGGGATCGCCCGCGAAGCTGCGGTCCATCTCCATGCCGGGGAGCACGAGCACACCGGTCTCGGGGGCGAAGTTCTCGTAGTTGTAGCGGCGGTGGTCGGTCAGGGCGAGGAAGTCGTAGCCGTTCTGCGCGTGCAGACGGATGACGTCCTCCGGCGCGCCCTGGCCGTCGGATCGGGTGGTATGGCAGTGGAGCCCGCCCTTGAGCAGGGGGGCGGAACCGGTGAAGGCGGACTGGCGAATGAGGGACATGCGCTCTCCTCCTCTTTGGTTTTTTCTCTGCCTTAAAGTATAGCACGTTCCCCGTCGCCGTGCCAGAGGGAGTTTGCACCCCGCCGCCTGGCTTTTTGCGGCAAACTGCGCTATACTGTAGCCGAAAGACGGAAGGGAGCGGGAGCGCATGAAGGTGCTGAGACCCTGGTTTTACGAGGAATTTCGCTGTGCGGCGGGAAGCTGCCGCCACAACTGCTGCATCGGCTGGGAAGTGGACGTGGACCCCGAGAGCGTGGCGCGCTGGCAGGACATCCCCGGCACGATCGGCGAGCGGGCGCGGGCGGCGCTCGTGCCGGACGAGGTGAGCGCGCACCTGCGCCTGGAGGCGGACGGCCGCTGCGCGCTGCTGGACGCGGACGACCTTTGCGCGCTGCAAAAGGACGCGGGCGAGGCGGCGCTGTGCGAGATCTGCCGCGAGCACCCGCGCTTCCACGCCTACCTGGGCCTGCGGCGGGAGGACGGCGTCGGGCTGTGCTGCGAGGAGGCGGCGCGCCTGCTGCTCCAGCGGCCGCTCGCCTTTGTTTGGAGCGAGGACAGCGCGCCGGAGGAAGAGCCGCCAATAGAGCCCGCGCTGCTGGAATTCTTTACAGAGGTGCGCGCTTCGCTCATGCGCGCGCTGTGCGCAGGCGAAACGCTGGAGGCAGGCCTTTGCCGGATGCTCGCCCTTGCGCGGGAGGCGCAGGCCCGCCTGGACGGCGAAGCGCCACGCGGCGCGGGAGAAGAGGCGATCGCGCTCCCTGACGACGGCGCGCTCCTTGCCGAGCTCTTGTCCCTTGCGCCCATCGACGCGGACTGGACGGAGCGCCTTACCCGGCCCGCGCGCCAGCCGGTGCCCGTCCCGGACGCGCACTTGGCCGCGGCGGGCGCCTACACGCTCTACCGCTGGTACCTGCAGGGGGCCGAGGAGCGCGACGCGCTCGGCTACGCGGCGTTTGCCGCCCGCTTTGTGCTGGCGGCGCGGCTGCTGCTGCGCCGGGGCGCGGCGGACTCCCCGGCCGAGGCGCTCTGCCTGGTCTCCCGCGAAGTCGAGTACGCCTGGGAAAACGTCGACGCGATGCGCGTGCCCTTCGCCGCCCGCTGACTTTCCCCCTTGCAAAAACCCTCCCGCGCCCCCTTGACAGGGGGCGTTTCGCTGTCTATAATGTGCTTGTACGATAAGTACACTAAGTACAAAGGAGGCGGGCCATGGAGATACTGATCAGCAGCCGCTCGGACCGGCCGATCTACGAGCAGATCGTCTCGCAGATCAAGGCGCAGATCCTGAGCGGGGCGCTGCGCGCCGGGGAGGCGCTGCCCTCCATGCGGGCGCTGGCCAAGTCCCTGCGCGTGAGCGTCATCACCGTGCAGAAGGCCTATGAGGAGCTGCAGCGCGATGGGTTTATCGAGACGACGGTGGGGCGGGGCACGTTCGTGGCGCCGCTGAACCGCGACTTTTACCTGGAGGAACAGCAGCGCCAGGCGGAGGAGCACCTGCTGCGCGCGGCGGAGATCGGCCGCGGCAGCGGCATACCGCTAAAGACGCTGCAGGACGTGCTCGCGATGTTTTACGAGGAGGGAGAATGAACATGGAAGCCATATTGCAGGTGGAGCACCTGACAAAGCGCTACCCGGGCTTTGCGCTGGAGGACGTCTCCTTTTCGCTGCCAAAGGGCACGGTTCTTGGGTTGATCGGCGAGAACGGCGCGGGGAAGAGCACGACGCTCTGCGCGCTGCTGGGGCTGATCGGCCGCGAGAGCGGCGAGGTGCGCTTCGAGGGGCAGGCGCTGGACGGGAACAAGCGCCTGAAGGAGGGTATCGGCGTGGTGCTGGACGGCGTCAACTTCTACGAGACGCTGACCCCGGCGCAGGTGGGGCGCATCTGCCGCGCCGCCTACCGCAGCTGGCAGGAGGAGACTTACCGGCAGTACCTGCACCGCTTTGCCCTGACGCCCAACAAGGAGATCAAGGCGCTGTCCTTGTTTTTGCGTGTCAAGCTCCAGATCGCCGCGGCGCTGTCGCACGCGCCCCGGCTGCTGATACTGGACGAGGCGACCTCCGGCCTGGATCCGGTGATGCGCGATGAGATCCTGGAGGTGTTCTGGGACTTCGTGCAGGACGAGGAGCACAGCATCCTCCTCTCCTCCCACATCTCCACGGACTTGGAGCGCATCGCCGACAACATACTCTTCCTGCACAAGGGGCGCGTGCGCTTCTGCAAGCCCAAGGACGAGCTGCTGGAAAAATACGGCGTGCTGCGCTGCGGCGAGGCGGACTTTGCCAGGATCGACAAGGCGGACGTGCTCGCCTGGCGGCGCGAGGACTACCAGTGGAGCGTGCTGGTGCCCGACCGCGAGGCGGCGCGGCGCAAGTACCGCCCGGCGGTGCTGGACCCGGCGACGCTCGACGACATCCTCCTGCTCTATGTGAAAGGGGACCAAGACCGATGAAAAGCCTGCTGCTGAAGGACCTGCTCAACATCGCGCACAACGCCCGGACCATGGCGCTGCTGCTGTTCCTCTTCGCCCTGTTCTTCCCGCCGCGCGAGTACCTCTTCATCAGCGCCCTGCTGTGCAGCATGATGATCGTGACTACGTTCGCCTTTGACGACGCCTGCCACTGGCCGCGCTTTGCGCTGACCATGCCGGTGGACAAGCGCGACATCGTGCGCGGGAAGTTCGCGGCGCTGCTGCTGTTCTGCACCGCGGGCACGGGGCTGGGGCTGGTCATCGGCGCGCTGAGCGGCCTGGCCTTTCGCCGCCTTGCGCCGTCGGAACTGCCGGAGCTGCTGTTCCTGGCCCTGCCGGCCTGGGGCCTTGCGCTGCTGCTGGGGAACCTGGCGATCCCGCTGGTCTTCCGCTTTGGCTCCGAGCGCGGGCGCCTGCTGCTGATCCTGTCCTTCCTCGTGCCCGCGGGGCTGTTCCTCGGGGCGTACCGGCTCCTTGCCCTGCTGGGCGTCGAATGGAGCGAGCAGGTCGTGCTCGCGCTGCTGGGAGGGCTTTCCCTGCTTGCGCTGCTCTTTGGGCTGCTCATGGAGCAGGTCAGCGTGCGCGTGTTCTCCCGCCGGGAGGTGTAAGTCCATGGCAAACCCTGCAAAAAAGCAGCCGCCGGTGAGCGCCCTGCGCGCGCTGCTGACCGTTCTTTTCGCCATCGCGGCGCTCGTGGCGGCGCAGACGCTGGCGCTCCTGCTGGGCGAGCTGCTGCTCACTGCCGGCGTCCCCGGCCCGGCGGGCAACGTCCTGACCGCCGCGCTCTATGTATTGTTTGCCCTGGGCGGCGCGGCACTGCTGTGCCGGTTCCTTCTCCGCCTTCCCCTTACGGCGCTGCGCATCGGCACGCTTCGCATCCGCCCGCTCTGGGCCCTTGCGGCCTTTGCGCTGCCGGCGCTGGTGCTCGTCGGCGCGCTCCTTGCAGGCGGGCGCTGGGAGGTGCATCGCTTTGACGCGCGGACCATGTGGCTCACGCTGACGGGCGGCGTGTTCTACTATGGGCTCGCGGCGGGGATCGCCGAGGGAGTGATTTTCCGCGGGGTGATCCTGGGCGCGCTGGAGCGGCGCTGGGGGCGGCCGGTCGCCGTGCTCGTCCCCTCGGTGCTCTTTGGCCTGATGCACCTGATCGGCGCGTCGCTGGACTTGCCCAGCGCCGTGCAGCTCCTGGTGGCCGGGACGATCGTGGGCGTCCTCTTTTCCCTGATCGCCTGTGAGAGCGGCTCCGTCTGGAACAGCGCGCTCGTGCACGGCGTCTGGAACGTCGCCATACTCGGCGGCCTGCTGCACATCGGCAGCACGGCAGACAGCGCCTCGATGTACAACTTCGTGCTGACGGACGCCTCGTTCCTGCTCTCCGGCGGGGACTTTGGCATCGAGGCTTCCGTGCTCGCCATCGTGCCCTACCTGCTGGGCATACTGCTGGCCGCCGTGCTGCTCCACAGAAAAAACAAGGAGGGGATCGCAT
>CALWKN010000238.1 GCA_944381265.1 uncultured Clostridia bacterium | reverse complement strand
CCGCGCACGTCCTCCAGCGGATAGCCGAGAAACAGACCGATCTCATGCGGAAAACAGGGACAGGCGGTAAGGCGCCGCAAAAGGCGCGCCACGTTCTCCTCCTCCGGCTCTTCCGGGCGGTAGCCGTACAGGCGCAGGAACTCCGCGGCCCCGGGCTTCTCCCAGTCCCGCCGCAGGAGCTTTGTCCGGTAGAGGTAGATCAGAGCGCTGCCCGCGTCCAGCCGGGCCAAGCGCACCCGCACCCCGCGCAGGCGCAGCTGTGCGTCCCAGATCCGCGCCGCCGCCGTCAGCTCCTCCGCCGCGCCCGACAAGCGCACGAGACTGCCGCACTTCAGCCCCGCCAGCGTCGGCGCGCTGTGCATGAGCAGCACACGCTCCCACTCGCTCCTCACGGCGCGCACCTCGGCGTCCTCTCCTCCAGCAAGATTTTCAGCGCGGAGGCGCTGCTGCTGTGGCAGCGGGCCACCGGCGTGTTGCAGCGCCGGGCCTCGCGCAGCGCCATCTCCACCATCTTGTGCGAGACGGTGCGCGTAAAGAGGATCATCAGGTCCGGATTGCCGATCTTGCACTTCATGCCGTCGCGCATCTTGCAGAATACCTTCGCCTCAAAGCCGTATTCGCCGCAGATCTCCCGGTATCTGCAGGCCATACACTCGTTGCCGCCCACGATCACGATGGACATACTTCGCCTCCTTCGTTGGTTAGTCGTAACTAACTACGGGCACAGTATAGCATACGCCGCCGCGCCGCGTCAATACGCTTTTTTGAAAAACGGGCAAAAAAATCCCGCCGGAGCGCTTCCGGCGGGATCAGACTGTCGAAAAAGTAGGGTCGTTCTCTGGGGGATGCATGAAGGGGCTACAGCCCCTTCATCTTCAATCCGCAGCGGCGGCGTGTACGCCGCGAGGAACGGTTCCGTAGGAACCGTTTCCGGTATCCGGCGCGTTGTGCGCGCAGCGCGCGGCGCGTCGGATGTCCCTCGAAAAAATGCAGACTTGCATTTTTTCGAATCTTTATAACCCTGCGCTGGCCATCAGCGCCTCCTGCTCGGTGTTGACCACCGTGGTCACGGAGAGCGTCTCCGCATCCAGCACGAAGTCCTCGCCCTCCACCTGGAGCTTGACCTCTTTTACGTCCGGGAACTGCGAGCAGGTCAGCACCAGCGCCTTGACCGCGGCCTCGCCGCCGTCGGCCTGTTCCATCACCTGGCGGAACTCCTTGGTCATGTTGATGGTCACGACGCCGTCCTGCTGCTTTACCGCGATGAGCCCCACGCCCTTGGGGATGCAGCCGGCCAGCCCCGCCCCCTCGCGCGGGCCCTTGAGCAGCTCGAGCACCGCGGTGTCCAGGTCCTCGTTGGAGAAGACCGTGCGCGTCACCGGCACCATGCAGCCGCTGGCCTCGCTCTCAAAGAAGACCTGCACCGTGCCGGCGCCCGTAAGGTCGGTCCCGGCGGAGACGGACTCCAGGTTGATGTCCTCGCGCGTCAGCGGCGCGCTGATGTTCGTGCCAAAGGGCAGGCTGTCCTGCTCCTCGCCCTCCACCAGCAGCTGCACCTCGCCGATGGAGTCAAACTCGGTCAGGGCGCTTACGATGGCGGAGACCATGGCGCTCTCCTCCTCGGCGTCCTGGCAGTTCAGGCAGGCGGAGGACAGCGAGACGCGCGCCAATTGCCCGATGATGTCCATATCCACCTCCAGCCCCTCGGGCAGGGCGGTGAGCAGTCCCAGGCGCGCGGCCTGCAGGTCGTTCTCCTCGCTGGAGACCATCTGCTTGAGCGTGGCCTTGGCGATGCCCTCCTCCCAGGGGATCTCGCAGTTGACGGGCACCAGGTACCCCATCAGGTCCTTGTAGTAGAGCGTGACCTCCCGCGTCGAGCCGCCGTCCTCCAGGGCGGCCTGCAGCTCGGCGGCGGTGGGCACCTGTTCCACCGGCTCCTCCAGGTCCAGGGGGTCGGGGCTGGAGCAGCCCGCAAGGCCCACGCAGCCCGCCAGCAGCGCCAGCATCGTACACAGCAGGGGAAAGAGCTTCCGTCGTTTCATCACCGTGCGCCTCCTTCACAGCGTTTCGCTTTCTACGCAAGTCATACTATGCGCTTGCGCTTCGAGAAAATGCAAGTTTGCATTTTCTCGAATAGCATCCCTGCTTTTTCGACATGCACGAGGCCCCCTTCCCGCAACGGAAGGGGGCCTCGTGCGGTTCTTTATGCGCGGCCGTGCTTCTTGTTCCACTCCAGCAGCAGCGCCTCGGCGGGCTTGCCGTAGAGGGCGTAGCCGTCGTTTTCCAGCGCCTTGTCCAGCGGGTAGAGGCGCGCGCCCCAGTCCCACCAGCCGGTGCCCCGCACCCAGGGGTTCTCGTCCAGCTTCTGCAGGAAGGCGCGGTACCAGCGGGTCTGCACGTCGATGTCCAGCGCGCCGCCGTGCGTCCAGTCGTTGGGGATGAACTCGCTGCCCTTGCGGCAGGGGCAGCCGCACTCCATGAACAGGAAGGGCTTGCGTTCCCTTTCCGCCACGGCGCGTATGCGGGCGAACTGGCGGTCCAGATCGTCGATCGGGTAGTAGCCGCTGGAGGAGATGACGTCCAGGCAGTCCCACCAGGTGACGTTGTCCTCCTGGTACTTGTCGCAGTTGTAGGTGACAGGGCCGGAGTAGACCTTGCGCACCTCGGCGACCAGATTGCGCCAAAGCTCCGCCTTGCGGTCGGTGCCCACCATCTCGCACCCCACGCAGTAGAGCTCCGCGCCCACGTCCTGCGCGATGCGCGCCAGGTACACGTTAAAGTCCGTGTAGGAGCGGAACCAGTCCTCCCACTGCGGCTCGCAGGGCACATAAGTGTCAAAGAAGTTGATGTAGGCGCGCCAATAGCCGTCGCGGCAGTTGACCATCGCCTTGAGGATCACCTTCTTGCCCATCTCACGCGCCTCCTGCACGCAGGCGCGCACGTCCGCTTCGCTCATCACATCGTCGGTCGTCCAGTCGATCTTGGTGGAATAGGCGTGGTCCTGCAGCGCCGCCACCGGCAGCAGCAGCGTGTCGCTGCCCGTGCGCGTCAGCATCGCGCGCAGCGACTCCAGGCTCTCCTCCTTCTCCGTAAATCCCTTCTTCGCCATGAAGCCGAACGTCGTCGCGGAGAAAAAGTCCATGTTCTGCATCCCCCTTTGTCTGTCTTTGGGCGGCCGCGCCGCCTCCTCCGTAGTATACTCCCTTCCCCATTTTCCCGCAAGGCCCTGGAGTTTCGCCCATGTTCCCGTTTCATAAAACGCTGTTCCGCACTTTGAAACTCCTTGCACAAAAAAAGGTCCCCGCCGCTTGCCGATTGCAAGAGGGCGGGGCAGTGGGGGGTGGCTCAATAAAGACCGTTTCACAGAACGGTATTATAATAGCAAAGGCCGGAAAAAAAGTCAAGGGGTTTTTTCCGGAAAATTTTATCTTTAACGAACTTCCCTTGAATGAAAACACGGCGTTACGTTATGTGCCCCTATGTAAGGACAAAATCGGTGTTTTCAGGCCGCTGTTCCGCGCATAGGGATGGAGGGGGGAAGGTGTTGCCATGGATCGAAACAGGGCCCTGCGGGGCGTGCTGCTGCTGACGCTCTCCTCGGCGGCACTGCGGGGGATCGGCATGGTCTACCGCATTGTGCTCTCGGAGCGCATCGGGCTGGAGGGCATGGGGCTGTACGAGCTGATCCTGACGGTGTACGGCCTGTTTTCCATGCTGGCCTGCGCGGGGCTGACGATCACGGTGAGCCGGCTCTGCGCCGAAGGGAGAGAGCGGGCGGCGGTGCGGGCGGCCTGTCTGTACGCCGCTGCTTTGGGGACGGTGCTGTGCGCGGGGCTGTACGGGAGCGCGGAGTTTCTGGCCGGGGCGCTGCTGGGGGACGCGCGGGCGGCGCGTGCGCTAAAGTGGATCGCGCCGTCGCTGCCGCTGATGGGGATGTCGGCGGCGCTGCGGGGGGCGTTCCTCGCGCGCGGGGACCTTCTGCGGCCGACGCTGGCGCAGCTGGCGGAGCAGGTGGTGCGGGTCGGGCTGGTGCTGGCGCTGCTGTTCCGATGCGATGTTACGGACCTATCGCAGGCCTGCGCGGTGATCCTCTTTGGCGCGACGTTTGCCGAAGGGGTGTCGCTGCTGCTGTGCGCGCTGCTCTACCGCCGCGTCCGCTCTGCGGGGGCGGCGGAGGCGGCGCTGCCCTGGGGGGCGCTGCTTCGGGGCGTGCTGCCGATCTGGCTGGGGGCGCTCCTGCAGTGCGGCATGCAGACGGCGGAGAACCTGCTGATCCCGCCGCTGCTGCAGCGGGGGGCGCTGAGCGCCTCGCAGGCGCTGGCGCAGTACGGGCTGCTCTCGGGGATGGTGCTGCCGATCCTGCTGTTCCCGGCGGCGTTCCCGGCGGCGGTGGGCACGCTGCTGCTGCCGGAGATGGCGCGGGAGCGCGCGCGGGGGCGGGAGGAGCGAAAGCGCGCGCTGACGCGCAAGGCGCTGGGCGCGGCGCTGGGGCTGTCGCTGCTGTGCGCTGGGTGTTTCCTGCTCTTTGGAGAAAAGCTGATGCTTCTGCTCTACGGCAGCGAGAGCGCGGGCGGGCTGTTGCTGCTGCTGACGCCGCTGCTGCCGCTGCTGAGCCTGGAGAGCGTGGCGGACGCGCTGCTCAAGGGGCTGGGGAAGCAGGGGGCGACGCTGGCGCTGGAGACGCTGGACGCGCTGCTGCGCGTGCTGGCGATCCTGCTGCTGCTGCCGCGCCTTGGCATGCTGGGGTATGTGCTGGTGCTCTACGGCTCGGCGGTGCTGTGCGCGCTGACGCGCCTGCGCCTGCTCTTTGCCGCCGTCGGTCTGGAAAGGCGCGCGCTGCTGCTCCTGCTGCGCGAGCCGCTGACGCTGCTGCGCCGCCGCGCGTAAAACCCTGCGCACGGCAAAGGGGGGAACGGGAAACGG
>CALWKN010000237.1 GCA_944381265.1 uncultured Clostridia bacterium | reverse complement strand
GGAGAAGAAGGCCCGCAAGCCCTATCCGACCTACGAAGAGCGCCTTGCTGCGGCCGACAAGAAGATCGAGCAGCTGACCCGCCTCAACGCTTCCCGCGTAGAGCGCATCGCCCAGATGGAGGCCAAGGCGGCGCAGATCCGCGCCGCCATCGAGAAGAGCGAGGCGGCTCTCGAGCAGGCGAAGGCCAAGAAGGAGCGCCTCCTGGCCATGCGGGACCGGCCCGCCCGGACGCGCGCGCCGAAGCTCAGCCCCGAGGAGCGCAGCGCCCAGCGCCAGGAAGCGCTGGCCAAGGCGCGCGCGGCGCGCAAGGCCAAGCGGGCCCAGCTGGAGCTTCTGCAGGCCGCTTTGGACGAGAGCGGCAAGACCATGGAGGAGCTTCTCGCCGCCCTGAAGAACGATTGATCTCCGTTTCCCCGCGACGACAAGAGGGCGGACCGCCGAAGAACCGGCGATCCGCCCTCTGTCTCGTCTCTGAACTGTAAAAAAGCGGAATGGTGCCTTGAGGAAGCCACGAACTTGTCCGGCTCCGGGCTGTCGTATGCAGATGCGCGCTTTTAGCGCAGCTCGTCCACGACGAGCACCTGCGCGCCGTCGGAAAGGGGGGCGCTGCTGGTGGCCACGATGGGCTCGCTCAGGGAGACGTCGGCGCCGGCGAGCAGGATGTGCGTCTCGTCAAAGTCCAGCGCCTCTGCTTCCTGCAGGCGCGCGATGTCCTCCGCGCCGAAGAAGCCCTGATGCGTCTCCAGCGTGTAGAAGTACACCTTGCCGGCGCCCTCGTCCAGGACAGCGGCCGCCTCGCGCGGCAGCAGCAGGCCGTCGCCGCTTTGCAGTTCCATTTCCAGTGTGCAGGCCGTGCCCGCTGCCGCACCCGGGAGCTGCACCGGCGCGCAGAGCAGCGCCTGCGCCCCGCGCGTGTCGGCAAAGGGCTCGCTCGCCGACACGCGCACGCGCCCGACGCGCACCGACACGTCCGACAGGCTCTGCGCCGTGGCAAAATAAGCCGCCTCTTCCGCCGTTGCCACGGCGCAGGCCAGCAGCTGCGGCTCGGGAGAGAGCGTCGCCGCCGGGGCGTTGGCGGCGATCTCCTCGCCCGCCGCGCCCGCCAGGTAGACCACATAGCCGTCGCAGGGCGCGAGGATCTCCCGCGCGCCCTCGGTAAGGTCCCGCAGCGCCGCGCAGGTAGCCTCCGCTTCCTCCAAGCGCCGCTCCGCCGCAAGGCGCGAGGAGAGGGCGGCCCGCGCGTCGCCGCCGGCGCAGAGCGCTTCCAGCGCCGACAACGCCTCCGCCTCGCGCCGCGCCAGCGCCTCGTCTGCCGGGGCGCGCAGGGCGGCGTCCGCCGCCGCCTCCCAGTCCGCATAGGCGGCAAAGAGCGCTTCCGTACCCGGCCGCGCCTCCAGCGCGGAGAGCCGCGCCCGCTCCAGCGCCTGTTCCGCCGCTGTCAGTTCTTCCGTCAGCGCCGCGCCCGGGGCGCAGCGCAGCAGCACCTGCCCGGCCTCCACCCTTTCGCCCAGCGCGGCGCAGCGCTCCTCCACCGTCAGCGCATAGTCTAGGTGCGCGTCCAGGATCACGTCCACGCCGTCCTGCGCCTGCAGCTGCGCCGGCAGGGAGAAGCGCTTGACCACCGCGCCGCTGGAGAGCTCGCCCAGCGTCACCCGCGGCACGTCCGCCCACATCCAGGTGCGGCTGAGGAACAGGCAGATCGCCAAACCCGCCAGGACCAGTACCAGCAGCGCCGATGCCCACTTCTTCATGCCCTTCACCTCACAGATTCATTTGCCGCAGCCCTTTGCGCATGCCGTCGTTGCACAGCAGGAAGAGCAGGAGCAGCGGCAGCATGGCCAGGACCGAGGTCGCCAGGAACTCCGGCTGGCTGGCGCCCATCATCTCGTGGATGTAGAGCGAGAGCGGATAGAGCCTCTGCCGCCGCAGGAAGAGCAGCGGCTGCTCGATCAGGTTCCAGCAGCGCGCCGCGCTCAGCAGCACCGCCACGCTCAGCGCCGGGCCGGAGAGCGGCAGCACGATCTGCGCATAGACGCGCCAAAGCGGCGCGCCGTCCAGAGACGCCGCTTCCAGCACGCTGTCGGGTATGGATTTTAAGAACTGCCGCAGCAGAAACACCGGCAGCGGCGAAAACACCTCCGGCAGCACCAGCGCCCAGGGCGTGTCCTGCAGGCGCAGGGCGTCCATCGTCAGCGTCAGCGGCACGCACAGCACCTGGAAGGGCAGCAGCAGCGCCAGCACATAGCCGTAGAACAGGGCCTCCCGCCCGCGGAAGCGCAGCTTGGCAAAGGCGAAGGCCGCGGGCGGCGCCACCAGCAGCATGCCGCCCACGGAGAGCAGCACATAGCCCAGGGAGTTAAAGAACGTGGTCAGGATCTCCGGCCGGTGCAGCAGCACATCGGCGTACTGCCCCAGGCCCGCCTCCAGCGGCGGCAGGCGCAGGGGCAAAAACACCCCGTCCTCGTAGCGCCCCACCTCGCGCAGCAGCTGCCGCACCTCCCAGTCGCCAAGGAACGTAAAGCCCAGGCTCAGCAGCAGCGGCAGCAGGAAGGGCAGCGCCAGCAGCAGCGACAGCGCCGCCTCCCGCCCCTTGTGTCTCCTGCGCATGCGCGTCTTCCCCCTTTCGGCTCTATTCCGCCGCCCGCAGCGCCCACAGATCCGGGTGCGCCGCCCCGTGCGTGCAGAGCGTCTGCGGCGTGGCGGGGCAATCGGGACGCGTGTGGAAGCGCAGGTGCTCGTGCCTGTGCACCGCGCCTGCCTCGCCCGAGCAGCTGTACAGCACGCCGAGGACGCGGCACTCCCGGCCGTAGAGATCGTGGCGGCTCACCTCGTAAACATACACCGGCCGGCCGTCGCAGCGCACCATCCCCGGCGCTTCTAAGGCCAGGGCGCGGCCCGTGTGCAGGCTCAGCAGCAGCGCAAGTGCGCACATGAAAGCGATTTTTCCATCATGCTTCCGCATACTTTTCTCCTTTCAGCAGCGCCAGCACCATTCCGGCTGACAAGGGGAGGATCAGATACAGCGC
>CALWKN010000236.1 GCA_944381265.1 uncultured Clostridia bacterium | reverse complement strand
ACGGCTACCGCCCGGAAGAGCCGGAGGAGGAGAACGTGGCGCGCCTTTTGCGGCGCCTTACCGCCTGTCCCTGTTTTCCGCATGAGATCGGTCTGTTTCTCGGCTATCCGCTGGAGGACGTGCGCGGGTTCATGGAGAACTGCGGCAGGAACTACCGCCTTTGCGGCTGCTGGAAGGTCTACGGCGACCCGGAGGCGGCGCTGCGCTGTTTTGCGCGCTACCGCAAGTGCGCGCGCCTCTATTTGCAGCGCTATACGGAAGGACATTCGCTCTCACGGTTGACCGTCGCGGGCTGAATGATACAAATCACAAGAATAAGGAGAGAGAACGATGAGCAAGATCGCAGTGGTTTACTGGAGCGGCACGGGCAACACCGAGCAGATGGCAAACGCCGTGGCGGAGGGCGTCGCGGCGGCGGGCGGCGAAGCAGAGCTGTTCACCGCATCGGAGTTTTCCGCGGACAAGGTGCTCTCCTACGACGGCCTGGCCTTCGGCTGCCCCTCCATGGGCTCCGAAGAGCTGGAGAGCGAGGAGTTCGAGCCCATGTTCCGCGCCGCGGAGCCGGAGCTGGCCGGGAAAAAGGTGGCGCTGTTCGGCTCCTACGGCTGGGGAGACGGCGAGTGGATGCGCACCTGGCAGGCGGGCGTCGAGGGCGACGGCTGCACGCTTGTGGCCGACGGCCTGATCTGCAACGAGGCGCCGGACGAGGAGGCGCTGGAAGCCTGCCGCGCCCTGGGCGCAAAGCTCGTCGGCTAAAGGCGCATCCCCCCTTTTCAGACGCGCGCGGGGGCTGCGGAAGTAGGATCCGCAGCCCCCGCGCGTTTTGCCGCAAAGGGGAAAGGCCGCCTGTTTACGGGGTTTCGGGCTCGGTGCGGAAGGAGAAGGCGGGCTCCAGCGCCACGGCGGTGCCGGTCTTTTCGTCGAACTCCATGCGCATCACGTCCTCCATGTAGGCGTTCCAGCGGGCCACCACCGGGCTTTCCGCCTGCACCTTGGCGGCGTAGGCGGCGCCGAACTCGCACTCGTAGCAGCCGAAGATCTCGTCGCCGCTGATCCAGATGGTGTAGTTGCGGATGCCCGCCTGCCGCAGCGTCTCCGCCATCTCCGGCCAGAGTTCGTCGTGGCGGCGGATGTACTCCGCCTTTTTTCCCGGCAGCAGCACGGCCTTCCAGGCGCATTTTTCCATGATCGTTCCTCCTTTTTGTCCCCGTGGTCTGTTAGAAACAGTATAGCGGCAGATCTGCCGGTTTACAAGGGGCGCGCTCTGCGCTATGCTAGAGGGGAGAGGGGGAGAGGCGCTTGGAGATCATCTGGGACTTTGACGGCACGCTGTTTGACACCTATCCGCTGATGGCGCGCAGCCTGATGCGGGCGCTGGCGGACGAAGGGCGGGCGGCGGACTACCCGGCCGTGCGCGCCGCCATGGCGGTGAGCCTGGGCGAGGCCTTCGCCCGCTTTCAGGCCACGGAGACGACCATCGCCCGCTACCGGGACTACATACAGGCGGCGGGGCCGCAGGGCGTCGCGCCCTTTCCCGGCGTGGAAACGGTGCTGCGGCGCGTCGTGCGCCAGGGCGGGCACAACCACATATTCACCCACCGCGGCCGCTCCACCGCCTGGTATCTGCGCGAACACGGGCTGCTGCCGCTGTTTTCCGTGCTGGTGACAAGCGAGGACGGGCTGCCCCGCAAGCCCGCGCCGGACGGCGTGCTGCGCGTGGCGGCGCGCGCGGGGCTGGCGCCGGAGCGCTTTGTCATGGTGGGCGACCGGGAGATCGACATCGAGGCGGCGCACAACGCCGGCGCCCGCGCCTGCCGCTTCGCCCCGGAGGGGGAAGCGCCAAGGACCGCCGCCGAGTACACGCTGTCCGATTACAGCGAATTCTTTGACAGACTCAAGGAGGAAGAGGGACGATGAAGGAGATCTTTTCGCGCGTGAGCGTGCGCCGCTACGAGGACAGGCCGGTGGAAGAGGAGAAGCTGGAGCGTCTGCTGCGCGCCGCCATGGCCGCGCCCTCGGCGGGCAACCAGCAGCCCTGGGAATTCACGGTGGTGCGGGAGCGGGCGCTGCTGGACCGCCTGGCCGGGGCCAGCCCCTACGCCAAGCCCCTGCTGGGCGCGCCGGCGGGCATCGCGGTGCTGGGCCGGGCGCAGGGGCTGCGCTTCCCGGAGTACGCGGTGCAGGACCTCTCGGCCTGCACGCAGAACCTGCTGTTGGAGGCCGAGCACCTGGGCCTTGGCGCGGTGTGGATGGGCATCGCCCCGCTGGCAGAGCGCATGCGCGCCGTAGCGGAGATACTCGGCCTTGGGGCGGAGGTGTGGGCCTTTGCGCTGGTGGCGGTGGGCTATCCGCTGGAGAAGCCCGCCCCGCACGACCGCTTCGACGAAAGCCGCGTGCAGTGGAGGTAGGAAAAAGAGGCGGCGGGCGCATATAGCGCCCGCCGCCTTCTGTGCGAAAGTGCGTCAGTACTGTCCGTGCTGCGACAGGTAGTCGTAGAGCTTCTTGCCGTGCTCCTGCTCTTCCTTCTGGATGTGGTTGAGCGCCGAGCGCATGCCGGCATCGCGGAACTCGAAGATACCGGTGTTGTAGAGGGCGGAGACGTGCTTTTCCGTGGCCAGCAGGTCCTTGCACAGGTAGGCGTCCTGCTGCCTGCCCTCCGGGGAGACGCTGGTCGCGGGCGCGGAGCTTTCCGGCGGCTGGAAGTTCGGCTGCTTCCCGCCGCCGCCCATGGCCGGGGCCGCGCCCGTTTCCATCTGCCGCAGCGTTTGCAGGTGCTGCCGCTCCGCGCCGGAGATGCCGCGCAGCAGGCGGGAGAGCGCCGGGTCCGCGGCGCGCTCGGCATAGCGGTCGTACTTCTCGATGCAGACCGCTTCCTCGGCCTGCATATCCTGCAGGAGCAGGTTTTCCTTCTGCGTAAGTTGCATAAAACCATCACCTCGCCCCTAGTCTGCGCACCCAGTCGACACTTCATGCGCCCGGCTGCGGCGGGGCGTGTTTTTGCGCTTGACAAAGTGTGCGTCGCACTGTATACTAAATCAAGAAATATCGCGTAAGAAGGTGGGAGCTTTGGGCAAGGAGGAGAACTTTGCCTCGATGGAGCAGGAGCTAAGGCGCGGCACGGTGGTGCTGTGCGTGCTGTGGCGGCTGGAAAGGCCGATGTACGGCTATAGGCTGGTGAGGTCGCTCATGGACAAGGGCATTCCGGCGGAGGCCAACACGCTCTATCCGCTGCTGCGGCGGCTGGAGGGGCAGGGGCTTTTGCGCAGCAACTGGGAGACGAGCGGCAGCAAGCCGCGCAAATACTACCAGGTGACGCCGGAAGGCAAGGCGGTGCGCGCCCGCCTGCAGGAGGCCTGGGAGGCGACCGTGAAGAGCGTGCGGCGCGCCGTGGTGGAACGGGAGGAGGAAGGCGAATGAAGCGGGAAAACGACATGGTGGAGCGCTACATCTACGCTTCGACCAAGAACCTGCCGCGCGGCAGCCGCGCGGACATCGAGCGGGAATTGCGCACGCTGATTGACGACCTGCTGGAGGAGCGGTGTGCGGGCCGCGAGCCGACGGAAAAGGACGTGCGCGTGGTGCTGACGGAGCTGGGCACGCCGGCGGAGATCCGGGAAAAGTACGACACGCGCCCGGCGCGCGCCCTGATCGGGCCGGAGTACTATGTGCAGTACAAGTGGGCGCTGGCCGTGGTGCTGGGCGCGCTGGCGCTGGGCGTGGTGCTGGCGCAGGTGCTGGAGGTCGTGACCGGGGAGCGGGCGCTCAGCGACATGGGCCTTGGGCTGCTGGCGGGGCTTGCCTGGGGCCTTGGCTGCGGGTTCACGGCGGTGACGCTGCTGTTCGCCTTCTTTGAGCGGCGGGGCGTCAAGCTCGAGCGCGCGGACGACACCATCGAGAACCTGCCGCCCGTGCCGCAGCACAGCGAGCTCATCCCCCGCTGGGAGAGCATCGCGGGCCTGGCCATGTGCGCGCTCATGCTGCTGGTGTTCCTCGCCTTCCCGCAGGTGATCTGCGCGGTGGTGGACATGGGAGCGCGCATGCAGCGGGTCACGGTCTTTGACGTCGACGCGCTGCGCGCCCAGTGGCCGTGGATCGCGCTGTTCGGCCTGGCGGGCATGGCGCGGGAGGTGTTCCACCTGATCGAAGGGCGCTACACCATGCGCGTGCTGGCCGCGGACCTGGGCTGCGCGGTGGTCAGCGCGCTGCTGGCCTGCCTGATCTTCCTGGGCAAGGACCTGATGAACCCGACCTTCCTGCGGGTTATGGAGAACATCGGCCTGAGCGGCCTTCCCCTGGAGCTGTTTGCGCGCTTCCAAGCCGTTTTTCTTGGGGTAATGCTCTTTGCGCTGGCCATAGACCTGCTGGACAGCGCGGTCAAGGTCCTGCGCCTCTACTGCAACAGGAGCTGAGACCAAAAAAAGAGCGAGGGCTTCCGAAAAAACCGGAAGCCCTCGCTCGTTTTCGGAGCTCTACTGGATGCAGGAGAGCAGCTTTTCCATGTTCGTGTTGATTCCGCCCTCGCGGAAGACCGACGAGGTGCCCGCGACGAACAGGTCCGCGCCCGCCTGGCGCATCCTGACCGCGTTCTCGAAGGAGACGTTGCCGTCCACCTCGATGCGCACCTGCGGATACCCCGCGCTGTCCAGCATGGCGCGCAGCCGCGCGATCTTGGGGAGCGTCGCCGGGACGAGCTTCTGGCCGGCAAAGCCGGGATTGACCGTCATGAGCAGCACCATGTCAAGATCCGGCAATACGTCCTCCAGCACGCACAGGGGCGTTGCCGGGTTCAGGGCCACCGCCGCTTTGGCGCCCGCTTCGCGTATGGCGGCGAGCGTGCGCTGCAGGTGCGCGGTGGACTCCTGGTGCACGGAGACCACGTCCCCGGGCCGCAGGTCGAACAGGTGCAGGTGTCGCTCCGGGTTCTTCACCATCAGGTGGATGTCCGCCGGGACGGCGCTGACGCGGCGCACGGCGCGGATCACGTCCGGCCCGAGCATGAAGTTGGGCACGAAGTCGCCGTCCATGACGTCGTAGTGGAAGAACTGCGCGCCCGCCTTTTCCAGGGCAGCGGCGTCCGCGCCCAGGTTCAGCGCGTCGGCGCACATCATCGAAGGGGAGATCCCCGGCACGATGGAACTCACTTTGCCTCGCTCCTTTCGCTGTTTTCCGCGCCCAGGGCCTCGAGCGCCCGGAGCGTTAAGTCCAGATTCTCCTGGTGCCAGAGGGAGACGTGGATGAGGCCCTCAGCGCTGAGCATGCCGGAAGAGCGCAGGCTGCTGAGCTCCTTCTGCTGCGCGGTGAGGGAGACGCGGCCCTCCTGCGTGTCGATGTCGATGCGGTAGTTGAGCAGGTCCTCCGACACCTTCACGCCGCGGATCTGGGCGTAGGGCAGGCAAAGCGCCACCTCCCGGCGCAAATTGGCGGTCAGGGCGCTGAAGGGGACGAGCGCCAGCGCCTCCCGGCAGAGCTGCAGGGCGTAAAACTCCATGCTGAAGAACTGCGCGATGCGGGCGCTGAGGTTGTTCGGCGCGTACTTGACCACGATGCAGCGCCCCTCCACAGGCTCCAGCCCCTCCTGGCGCAGGATCTCCAGCAGTTTCTTTTCCGCTGCCATGGGGAAAAACCTCCTTGTGACGAGTGTTTACGGCTTTCAGTATAGGGAAAAGGACAAAACCGCGCAAGGGAAGTTTTTGTGAACGCAACTTCCCTTGCGCGGCCTGGCTCTACGCTTTTGCTCGGGAGAGGAAAGCGCGGGTGCGCTCTTCCTTCGGGCGGGTGAAGATCTCCTCCGGCGCGCCCTCTTCCAGTATGCGGCCGTCGTCCATGAAGGCCACGCGGCTGGCCACGTCGCGGGCAAAGCCCATCTCGTGGGTGACGACGATCATGGTCATCCTCTCGCGCGCAAGGTCCCGCATGACCTCCAGCACTTCGCCCGTGAGCTCCGGGTCCAGGGCGGAGGTCGGCTCGTCAAAGAGCAGGATCTCCGGGTTCATCATCAGCGCCCGGGCGATGGCCACGCGCTGCTTCTGCCCGCCGGAGAGGCGGCCGGGCATCTCGCCCGCCCGGTCGGCAAGGCCCACTTTTTTCAGCAGCTCCATGGCCTGGGCGCGCAGTTCCGGCCCTTTGCGGCCCTTGACCAAATGCGGGGCGATCTCCAGGTTCTTCAGCACCGAGAGATGGGGGTAGAGGTTGAAGTGCTGAAAAACCATCCCCATGCGCAGTATGATGGCCTTGCGCTCGGCGGCGGAGACGTAGACGCCGTCGCGGCAAAGGTCGCTGCCGTCGATGCGTATGGAGCCGCCGCTGACCTGCTCCAGGCCGATCAGGCAGCGCAAAAGCGTGCTCTTGCCCGAGCCCGAGGAGCCGATCACCGCCACGACGTCCCCCTTTTCCACCGCAAAGCTCACATCGCGCAGCACTTCCATATCGCCAAAGCGCTTGCGCAGGTTCTTGACTTCGATCATGGCCATGGCGCGGCCCTCCTCATTCGTAATTTGCCTTCCGCTCGGCGAACTTGAACAGCAATGTCACAACGAAGGTGATCAGCAGGTAGATGAAGGCCGCCACGAGGAAGGGCGTCGTGGTGAAGTCGCGCGTGACCAAGCCCTGCGTGTAGTGCAGAAGCTCCGGCAGGGCGATGGAGGCGACCAGCGCCGTGTCCTTGACCAGCGTGATGGCCTCGTTGCCGACGGAGGGGAGCGTCACGCGGATCATCTGCGGGATGATGATGCGCGTCATGGTCTGAAACGGCGTCAGACCCAGCACATGGGAGACCTCGTACTGCCCCCGGTCGATGGAGAGCAGGCCGCCGCGGAAGATCTCGGCAAAATAGGCCGCGTAGTTGAGCGTAAAAGACAGCGCCGAGGCGGCAAAGCTGCTCAGGCGCAGGTACGGCCCGATGCCCGGCAAAAAGGGCAGGCCGTAGTAGAAAAAGAAGAGCTGCAGCATCAGCGGCGTGCCGCGCAGCACGAAGATATAGGCCTCTGCCAGCCACTTGACCGGCTTAAAGCGGCAGGTCGTGCACAGCGTGACGAGAAAGCCCAGCGGCAGCGAGAGCGGCAGCACCAGCGCAAACAGCGCCAGGGTCACCCCCGCGCCGCGCAGCAGCGCCGGGATGATGCGCACGATGTAGTCCATGTTCCCCCTCCTTGACGGAAAATGCGGGCGAAAGGCGGCGCAAAGACCGCCCTTCGCCCGCGGCGCGTTCGTTTTTTAGGGCTTTACGATGATGTCCTTGCCGAACCACTTCTCGGAGATCTCGGCGGCGGTGCCGTCCTCGATCATCTCGTCAAAGACCTTCTGCACGGCCTCGCGCAGCTCGTCGTTGCCCTTCTTAAAGCCGATGCCGTACTCCTCCTCGGCAAAGGAGTCGTCCAGAACGACGTACTGCCCCGCGTTCTGCGTCTCGTAGTAGCGGGCCACGACCTCGTCCAGCAGCACCGCGTCCACGCGCCCGATGCTAAGGTCCGTAAGCGCCAGGACGTTGTTGGCGTACTCCTGGGTGGTGACCTGGGAGGCGATCTCGCTCTCCTGCAGGGCGTTGACCGCGGAGGAGCCCTCCTGCAGGCCGACGGTCTTGCCGGCAAGGGAGGGGATGTCCACGATGTCGGAACCGGCAAGGACGATGATCACCTGGCGGTTGGCCAGGTAGGGGCGGCTGAAGTCGATCTGCGCCTCGCGCTCGGGCGTGATGCTCAGGCCGTTCCACAGGCAGTCCACGCTGTCGGAGTTCAGCTCCATGATGTTGCTGGCCCAGTCGATGGGCTTGAGCTCCAGCTCCATGCCCAGGCGCTTGGCCACTTCCGTGGCCAGGTCCACGTCAAAGCCGACCAGGTTGCTGTCGTCGTCGCGGAAACCCATGGGCGGGAAGCTGTCGTCCAGGCCGACGACAAAGGTGTCCTTTCCCGCCGTGGCCGGAGCGGAGCAGGCCGCGCACAGCGCCGCCACGATCAGGCACAGCGCCAGGGCAAATATGCGCTTGTAGTTCTTCATTGGTCGTTCTCCTCCTCAAATGTGCTGCCCCAGGTGGGCAAGGTCCATTATACACTTTGCTCTGCTAAAATGCTAGAGCATTACTGCGGAAAAATTTTTTTCTCCGCGGGCGGGGGGACCTTATGGCGCAGGAGGAAGAGCATGGCGAGGTTGGGCAGGGCGAGCAGCAGGTTGCAGGCGTCGGCAAGGCGCCAGACGCCGGCAAAGGGGAACAGGCAGCCAAGGCCGGAAAGGAGCAGGAAGAGCAGCGTGTAGACCGGGCCCGTCAGGCGGAAGGGGAGGAGGAAGCGGGCGCAGGCGCGGCCGTAGAACCACCACAGCGGCAGCGTGGACAGGGCGAAGAAGGCCAGCATGCCGCACAGCAGCGCCCCGCCCGCAGGCCCGAGCGCTGCGCGGAAGGCGGCAAGCGCCGCGCCCGAGGCGTCCCCTGCCAGCGGCACGCCCGAGCAGAGCAGCAGCAGCGCCGCCAGCAGGCAGAGCCCGGTGGCAAGCAGCGCCTCCCAGGCGCCCAGCGCCCCCTGCGTGCGCGCTTCGGCGCGGGACTGGCCGTGGGCGAAGGCCGAGGTGCCAAGCCCCGCCTCGCAGAGGAACAGGCCGCGCGCCACGCCCAGCGCCAGCAGCTCCGGCCGGAAGCGCAG
>CALWKN010000235.1 GCA_944381265.1 uncultured Clostridia bacterium | reverse complement strand
AAGTTTGCGCTCGGCGCGAGCTTGCCGAGGAGACGGGCCTTCGGGCCGAGTGCGTGACCAAGATGGTCGCCCTGCGCACCACGCCCGGCTTTTGCAACGAGACGATCCACATTTACCTTGCGCAAGGCCTGTCCCAGGGCGAGCGCCACCTGGACGAGGACGAGTTCCTCAACGTGGAATGGGTGCCGCTGGAGGAGCTGACGGACCGCATCGTCCGCGGCGAGATCGAGGACGGCAAGACCATCGCCGCGCTGCTCATGGCCCGGGAAATCCTCCGCCGCCAGGCGCAGGCGTAAAGGGGCGAGTCCGCCGGGAAAAGGCTGCGCCGGGCCCGCGGTGCTGCGCACGCCCCGCCCGCCCGCCCGGCAGCTGCGCTCCCCCATTGGAGCGGGAACGGGGCGCGGAGGAAAGGGCGGACGAGAAAAAGGGGAGAGGAGGGGACGCGATGCGAAGCGAAGACCTGCGGGAGGGCTGGCTGCTGCAGGGGCGCGTGCCGGGCGCGGCGGTGAGCGACGTGCGCCGGGAGATCTCGCTGCCGTTCGCGCTGACGGACCTTGCCGACGCCTGCGGGCGCGAGGGGCTGTTTCTGCGCGCCTGGGAGCTGGAGCGCGAGATCGACTTCCCCAAGGAGCCGCCGCACAGCCGCGCCGAGCGCGCGCTTTTGACGCTGGACGGCGTGGTGGGGCAGGGGCGGCTGTTCGTCGGCGGACGCGCGCGCGGCCCCTTGCGGCCGCACATGGAGCTGGACGTCAGCGAGGAGACGCGCGGCGGCCCCTGCCGCCTGCTGCTGCGCTTCGAGCCGCATCTGCCGCGCCTGTACCCCGGCGAGCGCGGGCGCGAGCTGCCGGTGGAAACGCGCCTGCAGAGCGCCCGGCTGCGCAGCGTCTTCCGCCTGCGCATCGAGGAGGTGCGCGTGCGCGGCCTCTGCGCGCGCATCGTGCTGCACGCCTACGGCGCGGCGCGCGCGCGGCTCTGCCTGCGCCTGCTGCAGGGCGAGAGCCTTCGCTTCTCGGAGAACCTGGAGGTGGACCTGCGCCCGGGGCGCACGGAGATCGAGCGGTTCCTGGGCGAGGCGGCGGCGGACTTTGCCCGCCTGCGCCTGCGCGTGGACGTGGGCGGCGAGGGCTGCGACGAGGCGGAAACCTACTGCGAACCGGAGCGCGCGCCGCGCGCCCTGGCGCACTTCTTCGCCCGCCCGCAGGCCGACATGCTGCTGGGCGTCCGCCGCGCCGGGTTTGACGCCGCCGCCCTGCACGTTTTCGCCGACGAGGCCCTGCGCGCCGACTGCGCCGCCGCCGGTCTGCTCTGCCGGCCGCAGAAGCGCCGCCCGCCCCGCTATACGCTGCTGCGCGCGCTGGACGGCGGCGCGCAGGCGCGCCCCGGCGACTGCCTCTGCGCCCCGCAAAATCGCGAGGACGCGGGCTTTCCCCAGGCGGAAAAGCTGCTGCGCGCCGCCGGGGAGATGCGCATAAAAGGCGGGGAGATCCGCGTGCAGGCGCTCACCCGCCAAAGCGACGCACCCGACGGGCTCTTTGACGCTTCCGGCGCGCCGCGCCAGGCGCTCTACGCGCTGCGCGGGGCGCTGGGCCCGGCCGCGCTGCACATAGGCGGCGGGCGCGGCCCGCTGCTGCCCGGACAGGACTTCCGCGCCCCGCTCTATCTGCTGCTGGAAGCAGGGGAGACGGGGGCGGCGGTGGTGCGCGCCCAGCTCTTCCGCCTGGACGGCTCGCTCGTGGCCGAGCGGAGCTTTGCCTGCGCCGCGCTGGAGGCGGCAAACGCCCTGGGCGACTTCCGCGCCGCCCTCCCCTGGGACTGCCGCGGCGGGCTGCTGCTGCGCCTGCAGGCCTGGCGCGGCGGCGCGCGCATCGCGCAGGGCCACGCCTACTACCCGCTGCGCGGCGAGGACGGCGGCGCGCTGCCCTTCCCGCCCGCGCGCCTGCGCCTGGAGACGGCCGGCGGCGCGCGCTACCTGTGCAACGCCGGGCACACCGCGGCCCTGGGCGTTACGGTGCGCTGCGGGGAGGAACTGCCGCTGCGCTACGGCGCGCTGCTCCCCTTGGAGCGCGTCGAGGTCCCGGAAAAGGGGGAAGTGCGCGTCTATCTTGGCAATCCGGAGTGAAAAAGCGGCTTTTCGGTTGCCAAGCGCGGCCCGCTCGTGGTACAATGTGGGCGTGCGAAAACAGAAAAAAGGGCGGTGGCTCCCCATGCTGCACAACGGAATCTACGACCTTTTCTCGCCTCTGGAGACGCCGCGCCTGCGCATACGCAAGCTCGGCATAGGCGACGCGGAGGACATCTACGCCTTCAGCCGCGACCCGGAGGTCAGCCGCTACGTGCTCTGGGACACGCACCGCTCCATCGCCGACTCCCGCGCCATGGTGCGCGGCGCGCTGCGCTCCTACCGCCTGGGGGAGCCGGCGAGCCTGGCCATCGAGCACAGGCAGAGCGGCAAGGTCATCGGCACCATCGGCTTTGTCTGGATCGACGACGAGCACAACTGCGGCGAGATCGGCTACTCGCTGGCGCGGGAAATGTGGGGCCAGGGCCTGATGACGGAGGCCCTGCGCGCCATGCTCGAGTTCGCCTTTGCCCGCCTGCACCTCAACCGCGTCGAGGCGCTCTTTGATGTGCGCAACCGCGCCTCCGGCCGCGTGATGGAGAAGTGCGGCCTGCGCCGCGAGGGCTGTCTGCGCCGCCGCTACTACAACAAGGGCGAGTACATCGACGTCGAGATCTACGCCATACTGGCCGCCGACCCCCGCCCCTAGCGGGGGAACGGGTCCGCACTTCCCACCTTGCGCGGCGGGCCCCACCCGCCCACCCCCCGGCCCCACCTTCCCCACCAACGAGAAGAACGGGATCGGCTTCGCCGACAGCCGGTCCTCCCGTGTCAAGCAGAGCTTGACACGGGAGGACCGCCGGGGGGCGAGGGGGCTTCGCCCCCTCGCGCTCCCCCCTCGCGCCCTGGGGGAGGTGCGCACCGCATCTTTTCGGCTTCGCCGACAGCCCGTCCTTCCCGCACAAGCAGAGCTTGTGCGGGAAGGGCGACCGGGGTGCGGGGGGCGGAGCCCCCCGCACCCCCGAACGCGCAAAGACGGCGCGGCACCCGGGAAGACCGGGATCGCCGCGCCGTCTTTGCCGCAGACTCAGTCGTCGATGTCCGTGCGGTAGCAGGCGGCCACCTCGCCGAAGTACAGCGTGTGGAAGTCGCCGTCGGCATACCAGCGCTCGCGCACCGCTTCCGCCATGGCGGAAGGTTCCATCGGCATGGTCAGGCCGATGCGGCACTCGATGTGCAGCGCGCACTCGCCCACCACCTTGCCGTCCACGGAAAGCGCGTCCAAAGGCGTGATGTGCGCCAGCGCGTACTTGTCCACTTCGTTGCCGTGCCGGGTGCCGACGATCTTCAGCGCCTCCCGCAGCCCGTCGTCCAGCGGCACGGACACCGTGAAGCTGTCCGCGTCCTGCAAAAGCTCGTAGGTGTAGCGGTCATGGCGCACGGGCGCGATGAACACCGGCTCGTTCCAGTAGCAGGACACGCTGCCCCAGCCGATGTTCATGGTGTTAAAGCGGCCCTTTTTGTCCTTGACGGTGAGAAACACGCCGCCGTTTGCCATGCGCGAGAGCACGTCCGGCGCGATCTCGTAGAGCTTGACTGCCTTCATAATTTGGAAACTCCTCCCCTTATGTTTAGTGCTGCGCCGCGGGCTCGCGGCGGCGGAAGAGGAGCGAGATGCTCCACAGCCCCGCCACGCCCACCAGCGCGTAGATGACGCGCGCGATCCACGCCGCCTGTCCGCCAAAGGCCCAGGCCACAAGATCAAACTGGAACAGCCCAACGAGCAGCCAGTTCAGCGCGCCGACGATCACGAGTATCAGCGAGATGCGGTCCATGCGTTTCCCTCCTTGCCGTGTTTGGCCTTAGCATGGGGAAAACGCCCGCGCTTTATACGCCCGGACCAAAGTCGTTGCGCGGATCGGTCGAGCGGCCGCGCTCGCGCAGGAACTCGATCTCGAATTTGTCAAACGCGATCGGCTCCAGAAAGTGCTCCTGCGTAAACGCCGTGCGCCCAAAGCGCGCGATCTCCTCTTCGTGCTTGCGCAGGAAGATCGGCCGCGCGATGTCCAGTTGGTAGCAGATCTCATTAAGCGCCTCCTGCGCGCTTTCCGCGTCGTCGCCCGGCGCCTCCACCACCGCGTCGCGCCAGATGCGGTTCTTCTTCCGCAGTATCCCCCACAGCCGCGCCATGCCGCGCCCCCTCCTTTCTCTCTTACTCTCCACTATACCGCAACCGCGCCCGCGGCGCAAGTGCGTTTCGCGTCTTGAAACGATGAAAAACAATTTTTCCTCCTGCGTAGGAAATTGAACTTGAAATGCACAGCGCAACTGTGTATACTGGAGTCGTAGTGGGGACACAGAACACAAGGAGGAAACATCCATGGTAACCATCAAGGATATCTACCCGATCTGCACCGCGCCCGAAGGCATCCCCCTGGTCATCGTCAAGGTCGTCACCTCCGAGCCCGGCCTCTACGGCATCGGCTGCGCCACCTACACCCAGAGGTGGATGACCGTCGCCCACGCGGTGACGAACTACATGAAGCCCCTGCTCGTGGGCAAGGACGTCACCCGCATCGAGGACATCTGGCAGATGAGCATGGTCAGCGCCTACTGGCGCAACGGCCCCGTGCTCAACAACGCCATCTCCGGCGTGGACGAGGCCCTGTGGGACATCAAGGGCAAGATGGCGAACATGCCCGTCTACGACCTGCTCGGCGGCAAGGTGCGCGAGGCGGCCCGCGTCTATCGCCATGCCGACGGCCGCACGCTGGAGGAGGTCGGCGACCGCGTCCAGGCCTTTATCGAGGACGGCGTGCAGGTCGTGCGCATCCAGCACGGCGGCTACGGCGGAAACGCCTACCAGCAGGCGCTGGAGTCCATGCGCCCCGAGGGCGCGTGCGAGGGCGCGTACTACGATCCGCTGGGCTATCAGCTCTCGGTGACCAAGCTCTTTGACTACATCCGCAACCGCTTTGGCTTCAACGTCGAGCTCTGCCACGACGTCCACGAGCACCTCGATCCCATCGAGGCCGTGCGCCTGGCCAAGGAGCTGGAGCCCTACCGCCTGTTCTTCTACGAGGACTCCCTCGCGCCCGAGCAGGTCGAGTGGTTCGAGATCATGCGCAAGCAGACCCACACCCCCATCGCCATGGGCGAATTGTTCAACAACCCGCGCGAGTTCACGCCGCTCATCGCCAATAAGCTCATCGACTTCATCCGCTGCCACGTCAGCCAGATCGGCGGCATCACCCCCGCCAAGAAGCTGGCCAACTTCTGCGAGGCCTTCTCCGTGCGCACCGCCTGGCACGGCCCGGGAGACACCTCCCCCGTCGGCCACGCCGCGGACATCCATCTGGACGTCTCCAGCTGGAACTTCGGCATCCAGGAGTGGGCGGGCTTTAAGCAGGCGTCGCTCGACGTCTTCCCCGGCTGCCCGGAGCTCAAGAAGGGCTACGTCTACCCCAACGACAAGCCCGGCCTTGGCATCGACATCGACGAGGACCTGGCCAAGAAGTTCCCCTGCTCCGAGAAGCTCCCCACCTGGACCAACTGCCGCCGCCCCGACGGCACACTCAACCGCCCCTAAACCCATCTTGCAGCGGCAGCCCGGCGCTCCCTTGCCGGGCTGCCCTTTTTTAAGAAGGAGGAAGAACCATGCAGCGAATCTGCCTTTGCCTGCTCGCCGCGCTTCTGCTCCTGTGCGCGGGGTGTGCCGCGCCCCTGCACGGGCCGGCCGACCTGCCCGAGGACGCCGATGCGCTGGTGTTGCTCGACGTGCAGGCGCGCGGGAAGGACGTGGTCGCGACCGTCAGCGCCGCCACGTTCGCCGCGGACGGGACGAGCTATACCTACAGCAAGGAGCTCCCCTACGCCTTTGCCCTGGCCGACGGCTTCACCGCGACACTGCGCGGCGCGGACGGGACGATGCAGGCCTACGACGCGCCCGCGGCGCTGCTGGACGCGCAGGGGGAGCGGGGAGAGGGCGCGCCCCCGCCCGTCTGCGACTTCTCCTTCGACGGATCGGGCCGCCTGCTCGCCTTACACGAGCGCCCCTGAGACAGTCAGAGCGGTACCTTCCTATAGGGGAGGGTGCCGCTCTGATCGTCGTCGAGCAAGGTCGTTCCCTTGAAGACGCGGCACTTTATTTTGACGTTTGCACCCCCTGCTGCGCAGACGCAACCCAGGGTTGCGCAATTGCAACCGCAGTTTGGTGGCATGATGCCGGAAAAAATCGTATGCTGACAGCGAAAGGAGGGCCGAAAATGACCTTTGGGGAAAAGATCCAAAAGCTGCGCAGGGAAGCCGGGCTGTCCCAGGAAGAACTGTCCGATCGCCTGGGCGTGTCCAGACAGGCCGTCAGCAAATGGGAGCGCGACAACGGCTATCCGGAAACGGAGAAGATCGTCCGCATGAGCCAGATCTTCCATGTGACGCTGGACTATCTCCTGAAGGAGGAAGAAGCGCAGACGGAAGGACCGGCTTTGGAGCCGGGGATCTATGTGAGCCGGGAAACGGCGGAGGGGTTCCTTTCGCATCAAAAAAGAAGATACCTGAAAATCGCGATCGCCGCAGGCGCCATGGTCGGAAGCACCGCGCTCTCGTTTGCAGAGGCTTCGATGTTTTTGCTCATGATCATATGGATCGCGGGGATGGTGCTCCTGTTCTCTGTCAAATTGGCGGATCATCCCTACAGGAAACTCTGGAAGGAACCGCTGCTGTTTGACAAGGCCGCAAAGGCGGAGTACACCGCGGTGTATGAAAAGCGGAAGGGCTTCCTGCAGCTCTCCATACTGCTCGGGATCGCCCTCCTTGCCTTGGGGTTTCTGGCTTCTCCCTTGCTCCTCGCGACAGAATTGCCGGTTGCGGATGCGCTGATTCTTGCCGCCGGAATGATCGCCGCGGGAATGGGAACGTTTTTGTGCATTTTCATGTCCGGCCTGCTGCGGACGCTCCGCCTGTTGGTCATGAATGACACCTATTGGGAAAAAAGAAAGCGAGGATAAGATGAGGAAATTGTTGTTCGTATGCACGATCGTGCTGATGCTGTGTCTCTGTGGTTGTCAAGCCGGTGAAAGCGCGGATACCCTCCAGTACGGGGACGCGTTTTCCAAAGCGCAGGCGATCGCCGTGATTTCTTCCGACTCCTCGGAGGTGCTGGAAACGATCACCGACGCCGAGGAGATCCGGGCCTTCACCCTGGCGCTGGATGTCGACCAATGGGAACTTGCCTCCCTGCCCGAGGACGCGGCCGGGCTGGGCGCCTTTGGCTTCTCGCAGCAGAAGACCGTCCGGTTCTTCGACAGCGCCCCCGATGAGACACTATACGATGTGGGCACACTTGCGCTGTACGAGGGCGGCTATATTGGGATCGAGGTGGAAGGCTCGGAGTGGCTGCAGGCGACGTTCAAAGTGAGCGAGGATACCTACACTTTCCTAAAAGCGTATTTTGACTAGATTGGAAAAGGGCGGTTCGACGCGCGCCCGGACAGAAGAGGAGCCGCACCCTCCGTTTCTGGAGGGTGCGGCTCCCTGTGTTTTTGGGGCTGTGTGTCTTTAGGCGCGGCCGTAGATCGGGCCCAGCGCCGCGCAGGCGCGGAAGTCCGCGCCCTCAAGGTCCGTCGTCCCGAAGGCGTCCCACATGCTCGGACGGTAGATCTTTTCCCTTGGCACGTTGTGCATGTTCACCGGGATGCGCAGCATCGCGGCCAGCGTGATCAGGTCCGCGCCGATGTGGCCGTAGCTGAAGGCGCCGTGGTTCGCGCCCCAGTGCGCCATGACCGAGTAGACGTCCGTGAACGCGCCCTCGCCGGTGAGCCGCGGGGCGAACCAGGTCGTGGGCCAGGTGGGGTCGGTGCGCTTGTCGAGTATGTCGTGCGCGGCTTTGGGCACGTCGCAGGTCCAGCCCTCGGCGATCTGCAGCACCGGGCCAAGGCCGTCCACCAGGTTCAGGCGGCAGAGCGTCACGGGCATGCCGCCGCGGCTGATCAGGTGCGAGGAGTAGCCGCCGCCGCGGAAGTAGTAGAGGTCGCCGTAGCAGAACTCCGTGGCCTCAAGGCACGCCGCAGCCTCTTTGGGCTCGATCTCCCACCAGGGCTTGATGGCGGGCTTGCCGTCCGCCTCGCAGGCGCCGCTTGCCTCCAGCGTCACAGAGCCCGAGTTGATCAGGTGGATCATGCCGTTTGCCGCGTAGCCCTCCGGCTTCCAGCCGGACACGCGCGCAATGGCGCTCGGGCTCCAGTAGGTGCGCACGTCGGCAAAGCCCTGCGCCCGGCCCGTGAGCAATTTTCCAAACAGCATGGAAAGGCCGTTTAGGTGGTCGTTTTCCGTGGCCACGATCATCGGCTCGCGGATGCCGTTCCAGTCAAAGGAGGAGTTGAGCAGCGCCTCCATCAGGTCGCCGTTGGGGAAGTGGTCCGTCCACTGCCTCTGCCCCTGGAACCCGGCGGCGATGGCGTTGTGCCCGCAGCTCTCCTCGACAAAGCCCATGGCGGCAAGCTTCGGATTTCCGATCATCAGGTCCCGCGCGATCATCGTCATCAGTATGCAGGTCTCCAGCACCTTGCGCTGCCTCTCCGGGCTGTGGCGCAGCTCCTCCGGGTTCTTGTCCCAGCCGAGGCGCAGGTTTTCGTCCACCCAGGCCTTGGCCCGCTCGAACTCCTCGTGGTCGTAGATGCCCTCTTCCCAGCGGCGCACGAACTCCACCATGTCCACCTGCTCCATGCGCAGCCCGAGGTACTTCTCCAGGAACGGCGCGTTCATGATGGATCCGGCGATGCCCATGGACATGCCGCCCATGCCAAGATAGCTCTTGCCGCGCATCGTCGCCACCGCAAGGCCCGCCCGGGCAAAGCGCAGCAGCTTTTCCCGCACGTCGCCGGGGATCTCGCCGTCGCCGGCGTCCTGCACGTCGCGCCCGTAGATGGAGAAGGCCGGCAGGCCCTTCTGGTTGTGGCTGGCCAGGGCCGAGGCCAGGTACACCGCGCCCGGCCGCTCCGTGCC
Source organism: uncultured Clostridia bacterium (assembly GCA_944381265.1). Lineage (GTDB taxonomy): Bacteria > Bacillota > Clostridia > Christensenellales > UBA1750 > Spyradocola. Next base: position 1,955 of record CALWKN010000235.1, on the reverse strand, counting down.
GTTGAAGCCCCAGATGGCCTTCGGGCGCAGGGGGTCCATGTCGATGGTCTCCGAGCCGTAGCACCAGCAGGGCGTGACCGTGATCGTCAGGCCGACGTTGGCCCCGGCGAACTTGGCGTCGCAGTCCGCCGCCTCGGCAAAGCCGCCGATGGTGCTGTCCGCGATCACGCACTCCACCGGCAGGCCGCAGGGGTGCCGCAGCTCCGCCTCCAGCAGCGCCTTTACGGCCCTGGCCATGCCCATGGTCTGCGCCTCCAGCCCCTCGCGGATGCCCTTGCGCCGCCCGTCGATCGTCGGGCGGATGCCGATGCGCGGCAGCTCCCCGCGCAGGGCGTTGTGCGGCGCGTTCTTTGCAAATGCCTGCATATGCGCTCCTCCTTCACATGTGTAAAGTTTTATGAAAGTCTTCGATACCCCTATGGTAGGGGAAGCGCCGCCAAAAGTCAAGAAGCGAAAAGCAAAACTTTTTTCCCGCCATTGACAGGGGCGCGCCCGCGCGCTACCATGAGGGCGGAGCTTCCCGAAAAAGCATACACAGGAGGAGGGACAGAGATGTTTGACCTTGCGAATCTTGCGCGCCTGCCCGCTTACATGACCCGCTCCATCAGCCCGGAGAACCGCAGCGGGGAAAAGGGCGGCGGCGCGCGCACGCCGATTAGTATGGGCACGGCCCGCGACGCGGCGCGCGACCTTGGCACGGGCTGGAAGGTCAACCCGTACCTGCATCTTGAGGCGGGGGAGACGCTGACGCTGGCCGACATACGCGGCAGCGGCGTCATCCGCCACATCTGGCTGACGCCCACGGGCGATACGCGCAGCCAGATCCTGCGCATCTATTGGGACGACAGCGAGGTCCCGGCCGTGGAGTGCCCCTTGGGCGACTTCTTCGCCTGCGGCTGGGGCGAGTACGCGCCGCTCGTGTCGCTGGCGGTGTGCGTAAACCCCGGCTCTGCCTTCAACTGCTACTGGGAGATGCCCTTCCGCAAGCGCGCCCGCGTCACATTGGAAAACCGCGGGCAGGCGCGCTGCACCGTCTACTACCAGATCACCTATACGCTGCAGGCGGTGGGGGAGGACAGCGCCTACTTCCACGCCCAGTTCCGCCGCCGCAACCCGCTTGGCTATAAGGAGGTCTTCCCGATCCTGGAGGGCGTGCGCGGGTGCGGCCTGTACGCCGGCACCTACATGGCCTGGGGCGTGAACAACAGCGGCTGGTGGGGCGAAGGGGAGATCAAGTTCTACCTGGACGGGGACGAGGAATTCCCCACCATCTGCGGCACGGGCACGGAGGACTACTTCTGCGGCTCCTACAACTTCGAGAACCAGAAGACGCACGAGTACGAGGCGTTCACCACGCCCTACAGCGGCCTTGCCCAGGTGCTGCGGCCGGACGGGCTCTACCGCTCGCAGACGCGCTTCTCCCTCTACCGCTGGCACATCCCCGACCCCATCGCATTCCAGGAGGACATACGCGTCACCATCCAGGCCCTGGGCTGGCGCAGCGGCGGGCGCTACCTGCCCCTGCAGGACGACATCGCTGCCGTGGCCTACTTCTACCTCGACGCGCCGAGCGCCAAGCTGCCGCCGCTGCAGACGCAGGACGAGCTGGAGATCATCTAGACCCCGGGGACGGGTAGTCCAAGGCGGGAAGGGGGGAGCGGGGCAAAGCCCCGCTCCCCCCTTCCCGCCTTGGACGTTGCGGGGGCTGCGCCCCCGCAACGCACAGGGCAGCCTCCCGCACAGAGGGGAAGATAGGCGCAAAGCGTCAGTGCGCAGAAGTTCCCCCTTTTTCGCGCAGCGCCCCACCCGCCCGCCCCCTTAAGGCCGGTTTCCCCACCGGCGCCCGCAAAATGTTACTTTGGCAGCAGCCGCGAAAAGCCCTCGCCCATCGTCTCGTTGGCCACGGTGAGCACGACGAAGGCGTTGGGGTCTTCCTCGTGGATGATCTGCTTGAC
>CALWKN010000234.1 GCA_944381265.1 uncultured Clostridia bacterium | reverse complement strand
CGCTCTGTCCCCCCGCACCCCCCTATCCCCCTCGGGGATATGCGCCTGCAAAAAAAAGCGCGCCGGAGGAAAGACCTCCGGCGCGCCTCGTTGTTTAACGGGCCAGTATGTCGGCAAGCTCGATCAGGTGCTTGTCCACGCGGCGCTTCATGGAGAGCGCCTTGTCGATCTCCACCGCCACGATGCGGTTCTTGACCACGCCCACGCACAGGCCGCCCTGGTCCTCGCGCAGCAGGTCCACGGCCTTCTCGCCCATGCGGGCCGAGAGTATGCGGTCGGACGCGGTGGGCGAGCCGCCGCGCTGCACGTGGCCGATGACGCAGCCGCGCGCGTCCACGCGCCGGCCGACCGTCTCGGAGTTGGCGTTGAGCCAGGAGGCGATGTAGTCGGCGGTGAAGTGGTGCATCTTGGGCGCGGCGTACACGCCCTCGGCCATGACGATGATGCCGTACTTCTTGCCGCGGGCAAAGGAGGTGCGCAGCTTCTGCACGATGTAATCCAGCCACTGGTTGTCGGTCTTCTTGATCTCCGGGATCAGTATGGCCTCGGCCCCGGCGGCGATGCCGGAGTGCACGGCGATGTCGCCGCAGCCGCGGCCCATGACGTCCACGACGGACACGCGGCCGTGCGAGGCCATGGTGTCGCGCAGCTTGTTGATGGAGTCGACGCAGGTGTTGACCGCGGTGTCAAAGCCGATGGTGAAATCGGTGTAGGCCAGGTCGTTGTCGATGGTGCCGGGCAGACCGATGACGTTGACGCCGCACTCGCGCTGCACCAGGTTCGCGCCGCGGTAGGAGCCGTCGCCGCCGCAGACGACCAGGCCCTCGATGCCGTGCTTGCGCAGGTTCTCGTAGCACTGCTGGCGCACGCCCGGGTCGGTGGCGAACTCCGGCAGGCGGGCGGTGCCCAGCATCGTGCCGCCGCGGTGGATGATGTCGCCCACGTCCCCGGCCGAGAGCTGCTCGATCTCGTCCTGCAGCAGGCCCAGGTACCCGTCGCGCACGCCGAAGACGTCCATGTCGAAGTACAGCGCCGAGCGCACCACCGCGCGGATCGCCGCGTTCATGCCCGGCGCGTCGCCGCCGGAGGTCAAAATCGCGATTCTCTTCTTGTCTGCCATTGTCCTCTCTCCTTTTCACACTCTGCCAAACGAAATCGGCGCTCTGCTTTCCCCGCGGAGCCTTGCCGCCCCTGGGGGGGAAGGCGGAGCCCCGAAAAAAGCGATCTTTCAGCCGGGCATCCCGCGCCGACTGCTTCCAGTATACCACAATCCAAAACACGTGTAAACTCGCCGCGGCGCGCACGGCGGAAAATTTCCCCTTTTCCCCCTTTTTTAGACCAATTTCGCATTGCCCTCGCCCAGCAGCGCCTCCAGCGCCGAGACGAGCGCCTGCCCCGGCTCCACCGCGTAGGCGCGCGGCAGCTCGTAGACCCTGCCCTCGATCACCGCGCGCACCGGCGTGTTCCCGCCGTGCTGCTTTAAGAGGTTCTGCACCAGGGGCAGGAGCGCCCGGTCCTCCACCTTGACGTAGAAGCGCGGCGTCTTCTCCTTCTTCGCCCCGGGCTTTACAAAGGGCGCGGCCTGCTCCACCAGCAGCTTTGGCGCCTCCTCCTCGCGCAAAGAGAGCGTGCCGGTGAGCGTGAGCACCGCGTCGTCCCGGAAGAGATCGCCAAGGCGCTCGTAGACCTTGGGGAACACCAGGCACTCGATGGTGCCGTACAGGTCCTCGAGGGTGACAAAGGCCATGAGCTTGTTGTTTCGCGTGGTGCTCACGCGCGTCTGCGCCACAAGCCCGGAGAGCGCCATCGGGCTGCGGTCGTACTTCTCCCAGTCCGGCGCATCAGCCATGTCCTCCACCCGCGCCGTGTTAAAGGGCTGCTTTTCCAGCGCCGCGCGGTACTCCTCCAGCGGGTGGCCGGAGATGTAGACGCCGGTCATCTCCTTTTCAAAGGCCAGCGCCTGGCGCGGCAGCAGCTCCGGGATGTCCGGGAAGCGCGGCCGCGGCGCCTCCACCCCCTCCAGGGAGAAGAGGGAGATCTGCCCGGCCACGGCGTTTTTGCGGTGGCTCTGCTCGCCGTCCAGCGCCGACTCGTACACCGCCAGCTTCTGCGCCCGGCTGCCCGGCAGACCGTCCATGGCCCCGGCCTTGATCAGGCTCTCCACCACGCGCTTGTTGAGCGCCTCAAAGGACACGCGCTCGGCGTAGTCGTACAGATCGCGGAAGGCCCCGTGCCGCCGCTCCTCCACGATGGCCCGCACCGCGCCCTCGCCCACGCCGCGCAGCGCGAAGAGCCCGTAGCGTATGCTGCCGCCCTCGACGGAGAACTTGCCCTGCGAGCGGTTGACGTCCGGCGGCAGCACGTCGATGCCGTTTTTGCGCGCGTACTGGATGAAGGCGGCGATCTTGGTCGAGTTGCCGACCACGGAGTTCAGGATCGCCGCCAGGAACTCCACCGGGTAGTGGCACTTTAGGTACGCCGTCTCAAAGGCCACCACCGCGTAGGCGGCGGCGTGGCTCTTGTTAAAGGCGTACTCCGCGAACGTCTCCATCTCGGAGAAGATCTGCAGCGCCACCTCGGCGCTGGTGCCAAGGCGCACCGCCCCCGGCACCAGGACGTTCCCCGCCTCGTCCACCGCCCCCTCGACAAAGACCTTGCGCTCCTTCTCCATCTCCTCCTTCTTCTTCTTGGCCATGGCCCGGCGCACCATGTCGCTGCGCCCGAGCGAGTACCCGGCCACGTCCCGCACGATCTGCATCACCTGCTCCTGGTAGACCATGCAGCCGTAGGTGACGTCCAGCGACTTTTCCAGGATCGGCGATAGGTATTTTACGCTCCCCGGGTCCTTCTTCCCGGCGATGAAGCGGGGGATGGACTGCATCGGCCCCGGGCGGTAGAGCGAGATGACGGCGATGATGTCCTCCAGGTTCTCCGGCTGCAGGTCGCTCAGGACCTTGCGCATGCCCTCCGATTCCAGCTGGAACACGCCGTCCGTGTCGCCGCGGCCCAGCATCTCGTAGGTGGCCCTGTCGTCGTAGGGGATCTTCTCGATGTCAAAGTCCGGCGCCTTCCCCGCGCGCACCAGCTCCTGCGCGTCGTGGATGACGGTGAGCGTGCGAAGGCCGAGGAAGTCCATCTTGAGCAGCCCTAAGTGCTCCACCGTCGTCATCGGGAACTGCGTTGTGATCACGTCGTCGTTGGTCTGCAGGGGCACGAACTCGTCCAGGGGCTTTGCGCCGATGACGACGCCCGCGGCGTGGGTGCTGGCGTGGCGCGGCATGCCCTCCAATGTCTTTGCTACGTCTATGAGCTCGTGCACCTTTTCGTCCGTGTCGTAGAGTTTTTTCAGTTCCGTGGAGATCTCCAGCGCCTTTTGCAGCGTCATCTTCGGGTCGCCGGGGATCATCTTGCTGATCTTGTCCACGTCCGCGTAAGGAAGACCCAGCACGCGCCCGACGTCCCGCACCGCAAGCCGCGCCGCCATCGTGCCGAAGGTGATGATCTGGCTTACGCGGTCCGCGCCGTACTTGCGCGTCACATAGTCGATCACCTCCTGCCGCCGCTCGTAGCAGAAGTCGATGTCAAAGTCCGGCATGGAGACGCGCTCGGGGTTGAGGAATCGCTCAAAGATCAGGTTGTACTTTAAGGGGTCTATGCCCGTGATGCCAAGGGCGTAGGCGCACAGCGACCCGGCGCCGCTGCCGCGCCCCGGCCCCACCGGGATGCCCTTGCTCTTGGCGTAGCGGATGAAGTCCCAGACGATGAGGAAGTAGTCCACATAGCCCATGCGGCAGATCATGGCAAACTCGTACTCCAGCCGCTCCTTGACCTGCCCCTCCACCGCGCCGTAGCGCTGCTTGGCCCCATCCATGCACAGGCGGTGCAGATACTCATCGTGCTTTTCGCCCCCCGGCACCGGGAAGTCCGGCAGATGGTAGTGCCCGAACTCGAACTCCACCCGGCAGCGCCGGGCGATCTCCTCCGTGTTGTCAAAGGCCTGCGGCACCTGCGGAAAGAGGGCGCGCATCTCCTCCTCGCTCTTTAAATACATCTCCTCCGTGTCCATGCGCATGCGGTCCTGGTCCTCCAGCTTCTTTCCCGTCTGGATGCACAGCAGGATCTCCTGGGCGCGGGCGTCCTTTTTCTCGATGTAGTGGACGTCGTTGGTGGCCACAAGCGGGATGCCCGTCTCATTTGCGATGCGCAGGATCGCGGCGTTTACCTCCTTCTGCTCGCGCAGGCCGTGGTCCTGCAGCTCGAGGAAGAAGTTGCCCTTGCCCATGATCTCCTCCATGCGCCGGGCAAAGTCGCGCGCTTCCGCCATCCGCCCCTGCAGGATCAGGCGCGGGATGTCGCCGGAGAGGCAGGCCGACAGCGCGATCAGCCCCTCGTGCCGCTGCTTAAGCAATTCCATGTCGATGCGCGGCTTGTAGTAATACCCCTCGATAAAGCCGGCGGAGCTTAGCTTGATCAGATTCTGATAGCCCTGCTGCGTCTCGCATAAGAGCACCAGGTGCGCGTAGTCGCGGGAGATCATGCTCTTTTCAAACCGGCTGCCGGCGGCGACGTAGACCTCGCAGCCGATCACCGGGTGGATGCCGGCTTTCTTACAGGCCTCGTAGAAGTCCACCACGCCGTACATCGCGCCGTGGTCGGTGATGGCCAGGGAATCCATCCCCAGGTCCTTTGCCCGCCGCACCAGCGGTTCGATGCGGCAGGCCCCGTCCAGCAGCGAGTACTCCGTGTGCAGATGCAGGTGCGCAAAGGCCATGGCGCTTCCCCCTCCCCTTTTCCTCTAACAGATGTAAATAGTATACCACAGGCTTTACACATTGGAAACAGCGCCGAGACAAAACCGAAACCTCTTCCCCCTATGCTGGATCTCGGAGATCGGCCCTTCCCTTTTGGCCGCGCCTGTGCTATACTGAACCAGGCGTATTATCTCGACTAGTACACCTGCGCCGCCTTCACGAAAGATTCACAGAAGTGGAAACTTTTCGGCCCCGCGGCGCGTCAGAAGTTTTGTATGAGACTGCCATGGCACATGGCTGGAGAAGGAGGCGGAAACTTGGAGCCCATCATACGGATACAGAACCTAAAGAAGACCTACCGCGTGGGCGAAGAGCGGGTGCGGGCGCTGAACGGGATAGACCTGGATATTTACCCGGGGGAGTTCGTCTGCATCATCGGCCGCTCGGGCAGCGGCAAGTCCACGCTGCTGAACATGATGGCGGGGCTGGAAAAGCCCACCCGCGGCAGCATTGTGATCGCGGGGGAGCACCTGGAGAAGATGAACGAAAAGCAGCTGGTGGATTTTCGCCTTCGGCACATCGGCTTCATCTTCCAGCAGTTCAACCTCTTCCCCGCCATGACCGCGCTGGAGAACGTGACCATGCCCCTGGTCTACCGCGGCGTCAGCGCCCGCAAGCGCCGCCCCGCCGCGCGCAAGATGCTCTGCGACCTCGGGCTGCAAAAGCACCTGAACCACAAGCCCTCGCAGATGAGCGGCGGCCAGCAGCAGCGCGTGGGCATCGCCCGCGCCCTGGTGGCCAATCCCGACGTCATCTTTGCCGACGAGCCGACGGGGAACCTGGACAGCCGCACCAGCGAGGAGATCCTCTCCCTGATCCAGGCCATGGTCAAGCGCGACCACCACACGCTGGTCATGGTCACCCACGACCCCTCCGTCGCCGCCCACGCCGACCGCGTGGTCAACATACTCGACGGCCGCATCGTGGACATCGTCGACCAGACCGGCGGAAACGCCCCCGGCGGAGGGTCCGCCCCCAACGCACCCCAACCCGTCCCCGCAGCGAATCCCAATTTCACCGAGGAGGAACACGCATCATGAACCGCCTGCTAAAACCGCTCTCCTTTGCGCTGGCCCTGCTGCTGGCGCTCGCCCTCTTCCCCACGCCCGCGCGGGCGGCTTCCGGCTTTGCCGTCGACTCCAACGGGTATACCACGCCCAGCGACACGGCAGACCATACCCTTCAGATAAGCTTTTATCTGACATACGACGGGAAACGGGTAAGCCCTAGCGATCTTCCCGAAGGAATCTCAGGTGTCACAGTTCATGTCCAAAGCCCGAGTGGCAGCGTCATTGACGGTGGGGGAACGCAGTCGCAAGTACTCTCCGGGAACGGGCTTTTTGACTTCATTTTCACTACCAAGCCGGATGCTTCCAACAATTCCTATTCGATGCCGTTTCTGGTTACTTACAATCTGAACGGTGTTTACACCACAACATTGATCAACGCGCCCTACACCATCACCCACGGCGTGGACACCGGCTCCAGCGGCGGCAATACCGGCGACACCGGCGAAATCTACGACCCCTTCCAGCCGCAGGAGGACATCGACAAGTCCAAGCTGCAGACGAAGTACGATCTTACGCTGGTGCAAAAGCCGGTGGCGCGTGACCAGCTCGACGGCACGGTGGACCTGCGGCTGTACCTGGCCTACCAGGGCAACCAGGACCTCAACGACGCCCCCATCTCCTACATCCGCGTCGAGCCCGTGATCCCGGAGGACACCAAGAACTTCCCCTTTGATCTGGACAGCAGCTCCTACGTCAAGGACTTTGCCGACCTGATCGACGTGCGCGACGAGGACGGGGAGATCGTGGAGACCTACTTCGACTTCCCCTTCCGCGTGAAGAAGGACGCGGTCAACGGCACCTACGCCATCCAGTTCAAGGTCTACCACCTCTTTGCCAACACGAACCTGCAGGAGACCGCCCCGGCCGAGACGGACATCACCACCTACGTGCAGATCCGCTACGGCAAGGAGC
>CALWKN010000233.1 GCA_944381265.1 uncultured Clostridia bacterium | reverse complement strand
GGCAGGGCGATCTCCTCGCGCTCGCCCTCCTCCACCAGGGAGCGGGCGTGGGCCACGCGCGTGACCAGGCGCAGGAAGACCGGCGTGTCGTACTTCTCGGAGATCTCAAAGGCGCGGCGGGTGAACTCCAGGCACTCGGCGCTGTCGGAAGGCTCGAGCATGGGCACATGGGCGCTGCGGGCGTAGAAGCGGCTGTCCTGCTCGTTCTGGGAGGAGTGCATGCCGGGGTCGTCGGCGGCGACGATGACAAGGCCGCCGCGCACGCCGGTGTAGGCGGCGGTAAAGAGCGGGTCGGCGGCGACGTTGACGCCGACGTGCTTCATGCAGCACAGGGCGCGCGCCCCGCCCATGGAGGCGCCGATGGCGACCTCGAGGGCGACCTTTTCGTTGGGGGCCCACTCGCAGTAGACCTCCTCCTTGGAGAAGTTGGCCATGTTTTCGGTGATCTCGGTGGAGGGCGTTCCCGGGTAGGCGACGGACACGCGCACGCCGGCCTCGTAGGCGCCCCGGGCAACGGCCTCGTTGCCCAGCATGAGTTTTTTCATCTCGTATCTCCTGTATCTCACAAAATGTGCGTTAGCGAAGGTCGGTGACGCGCTTGGCCTTGCCCTCAAAGCGCTTGAGCGTATTGGGCGAGACGAGGGTGACCTTGGCATCGATCTGCAAAACGACCTTTAAGCGGTCGTGGATCTTGCGGGTGAGGGCCTCAAGCTCGCCGTAGGAGTTGAGGAGCGAAGCGTCCACAAGCTCGACCTTTACCTCGATCTGGTCCATGTAGCCCTTCTTGGTGACGACGATCTCGTAGTGCGGGCCGATGCCCTCCATGCCGATGAGCACGCCCTCGATCTGGGAGGGGAAGACGTTGACGCCGCGGATGATGAGCATGTCGTCGGTGCGGCCGGCGATCTTCTGCATGCGGGTGGTGGTGCGGCCGCACTTGCAGGGGCCGGGCAAAAGGCGGGTGATGTCGTGGGTGCGGTAGCGCAAAAGCGGCAGGGCCTGCTTTTTCAGGGGCGTGACCACAAGCTCGCCCCACTCGCCCTCCGGCACGGGGTCGCCGGTTGCGGGGTCCACGACCTCGCAGAGGAAGTAGTCCTCGTTGATGTGCATGCCGCACTTTTCCGTGCAGTCGCCGGAGACGCCCGGCCCGATGAGCTCGCTCATGCCGTAGTTCTCCGTGGCGACGATGCCCCAGCGGCGCTCAAGCTCGGAGCGCATCTCCTCTGTCGAGCCTTCTGCGCCGAAGAGGCCGACGCGCAGGTGGATCTTGTCCATCATGCCCATGCGCTCTGCGACCTCGGCCATGTAAAGGGCGTAGGAGGGCGTGGCGACAAGGACCGTGGAGCCAAAGTCCGCCATGAGCTGGATCTGGCGCTCGGTGTTGCCGGAGGAGATGGGGATGACCGCGGCGCCGAGCTTGGCAAGGCCAAAGTGCAGGCCGAGGGCGCCGGTGAAGAGGCCGTAGCCAAAGGAGATCTGGGCGATGTCCTCGTTTGTGGCGCCGCCGGCGGCGCAAAGGCGGGCAACGCAGGTGGCCCACATCTCCACGTCCTGCTCGGTGTAGCCCACGACCGTGGGCTTGCCGGTGGTGCCGGAGGAGGCGTGGATGCGCACGATGTCCTTCATCGGCACGGCGAACATGCCGTAGGGGTAGTTGTTGCGGAAGTCCTCCTTGGTGGTGAAGGGCAGGCGGCGCACGTCGTCCAAGGAGCGGATGTCCTCGGGGCGCACCTTCATGGCGTCCAGGCGCTCGCGGTACAGCGGCACGCGCTCGTAGACGTAGGACACCGTCTCCTGCAGGCGGCTTAGCTGCAGGGCGCGCATCTCCTCGCGCCCCATGGTCTCGATCTCGGGTTGAAATATCATGCTCTCTTTCCTCTTTTCTCTTCTACCGTTCTGCCGTCTTTCCGGCGCGGGAAGGCGCGCCGGAGGGAAGATAACTCCTATTATACGAAATCGATCCGCGTTTGAAAAGACCCCGCGGGCGCTTTTCTCGTCAAATTCCGCCCGCGGGCGCGGCCAACAGGCGCTGGCGCTGCGCCTCGTACAGGCAGATGGAGGCGGCGCAGGCCAGGTTCAGCGAGGAGGCGGCGCCAAAGATCGGTATGCGCGCCAGCACGTCGCAGGCCTCCTTGCAGGCGCGGGAAAGGCCCACCGTCTCGTTTCCCAGCATAAGGAGCGTCGGGCGGCGCAGGTCCACCTCGTCCAGGGCGACCGTGCCGTGGGCGCTGGTGCCGACGTACCTAAGGTCCGGGAAGCGCTGCCGTAGGGGCATGAGGTCCCCCATGCCCCCCAGCTGCACCACGGGGAGGGTGAAGATCGTGCCGATGGTGGCGCGCACGCAGGCGGGGTCGTAGAGGTCGGCGCTGTGGCCGACCATGACGAGCGCGTCGGCGCCCATGGCGTCGGCAGAGCGCAGTATGGAGCCGAGGTTCCCCGGGTTCTGCGTGCGGTCGGTGAGAAGGATGAGGCCGCTCTTTCGCGGGATGTCGGAAAGGGTAAGGTCGCGCATGTTCACAAGCAGCAGCAGCTCCGACGTCTCCTCCCGGTCGGAGAGCTCGGACAAAAGCGCTTCCGGCAGCACATAGTGCGTTAGCCCCGGGCGGCGCAGTATGTCCTGCGCCCAGAGGGAGAGCGGGCGCTCGCGGGCGTAGACCGCGCCGCGCACCTTCCAGCCGGGGGTGCTTAAAGCAAGGTTGATCCCCTTTACGCTCTCCACCACGAAAAAGCCCTGGCGGCGGCGCTTGTTGCGGTTGCGCATGGCGGCCTCCAGCAGCTGGAAGGCGTCGTTGCGCGAATAGATCTCGATTTTCTCGGCCATGCCGGCATCGTTCCTTTCTGATACGGGCTGTCTCCAGTATAGCACAGCGCGCCGCGCCGCACAACGCCGGAGGCGGCGGGGAAAAAGTTTGTTAAGATATGGCGCGTATCTGGATATTTTTTTGTCAAAGCGGTATACTATACACGGCGCGGGACGGGCCGCGCCGGACAAAACAGACTGCACACAGAACTGCAGAAAGGACGGAAATACAAAAATGGCACGCTTTACGCTTCCCCGCGATCTGTACTATGGCAAGGGCGCCATGGAGGAACTGCGCCAGGCGCTCTCCGGCTACAAGAAGGGCTTCATCGTCGTGGGCGGGCACTCGATGCAAAAGAACGGGTTCCTGAAGAAACTGGAGGACATACTGCGGGAGACGGGGCTGGAAACGCAGGTCTTTGAGGGCGTGGAGCCGGATCCTTCCGTGGAGACGGTGATGCGCGGCGCGCAGGCCATGCTTGCGTTTGAGCCGGACGTGATCCTCTCCATCGGCGGCGGCTCGCCCATGGACGCGGCCAAGGCCATGTGGGTGTTCTACGAGCACCCGGAAAAGACGTTTGACGACATCAAGGACCCCTTCTCCATCCCGCGTCTGCGTGGGAAGGCGATCTTCGTGGCCATCCCCTCGACCTCGGGCACGGCCTCGGAGGTGACGGCCTTCTCCGTCATCACCGACTACAAGACGCTGGTCAAGTACCCGCTGGCGGACTACAACATCACGCCGGACATCGCGATCCTGGACGAGGACATCCCCCTGACCATGCCAAAGACGCTGACCGCGCACACCGGCATGGACGCCCTGACGCACGCCACGGAGGCCTATGTGGCGGGGCTGCACTCGGATTTCTCCGACCCGCTGGCGCTCAAGGCGATCGAGATGATCTTTGCCTATCTGCCCGCCTCCTTTGACGGAGACGAGACGGCGCGCGGCAAGATGCACGTGGCGCAGTGCCTGGCGGGCATGGCCTTCTCCAACGCACTGCTGGGCATCGCCCACTCCCTGGCGCACAAGGTGGGCGCGCAGTACGAGATCCCGCACGGCTGCTGCAACGCGATCCTGCTGCCCAACGTCATCCGCTACAACGCCAGGACCTGCGCCGCGCGCTACGCGGACATCGCCCGCGCGCTGCACCTAAAAGGTGAGAGCGACGAGGAGCTTGTGGCGTCTTACGTCTCGGCGGTGGAGCAGCTCAACGCGCGCCTTGGCATCGCGCAGAGCTTCCGCGAGCACGGCGTGAGCAAGGAAAAGTTCGAGAGCACGCTGGACTTTGTCGCGACCCAGGCCTTCGGCGATCCCTGCACCGGCTCCAACCCGCGCGCGACCAGCCCGGAGGACCTTAAGAAGATCCTGCGCTGCTGCTACGCGGGCGAGAAGGTCGATTTCTAAAGCGCAGCACCCCAGAGAAAAATGCGCGCCCCCTTTCGCAAAGGGGCGCGCATTTCAGACTGTCGAAAAAGTAGGATCGCTCTCTTGCGGATGCATCAAGGGGCCGCATCCCCTTCATCTTCAATCCGCACCGGAGACGTGAACGCAGCAAGGAACGGC
>CALWKN010000232.1 GCA_944381265.1 uncultured Clostridia bacterium | reverse complement strand
GAGACATGCCCGAGTTCCCGCTCGAGCGCACGCTCGTGCTCAACGCGCAGCACCCGCTGGTCAAGAACCTCGCCGCCCGCCCGCAGGACGACACCGCCAAGGACATCTGCCTGCAGCTGACGGACCTTGCGGAGATGGCCCAGCAGCCCCTGCCCGCGGAGCGCATGAACGCCTTCCTCACCCGGACCATGCGCCTGATGACGGAGCTGGCCACCGAGGAAAAGCCGACCGCCGAGCCGCAGGAAGCGCCCGCCGAAGCCGCCCCCGCGGACGAGGCCCCCGAATCCACGAACGAATAAAATGCCGGCGCTGCCCGCCCCCCCAAAGAAACCGCGGGGCGCGGCGGCGCCGCTTTCTGTCTGTATAAGGAGGAGAAACGCCATGGCCAGCGCGCCCTTTTGCACCTGCAGGGACCACGCCTGTCCCCTGAACCCCCACAACCACGACAAGGGCTGCACGCTCTGCGTGGAAAAGTGCCTGCAGCTCGGCGAGATCCCCAGCTGCTTCTTCAAGCTCGTACACGAGGACATCTCCGGCAACGCGGACTTCTCCCTGGAGGGCTTCGTCCGCTTCTACGCATCGCACGCAAAAACGGAGGAAAGATAGAAAACGGCGCGTCCCTCTCTTTGCCGGAGAGGAACGCGCCGTTTCGTCGTCAGATCGTGGAAAAGCAGAGCACGCGGGGCAGGGAGCCGTCGGTATAGGGCGCAAGGCCCGGCAGCTCGCGCACCGGCCCCGATGCGAAGACCCGGGCCGTCCGCCGCCAGAAGGCCGCAGCCGGGGCGTTTTTTTCGTGAAAGGCGATCTGCCAGGCGCCGGGATGGCGGGCAAAGACCTGCTGCATCGCCGCCGAGGCCGCGCCCTGCCGCCTGTCCGGCGGCGCGACGAAGAACTCCGCCACGGCGTAGTCCAGCGGCGCCTCCGTCGCGGGAATGCGGTTGACCAGGCACAGCCCGGAAAGGCGCCCGTCCGCGTAGAGCAGGTAGGGGTGCCGCCCCTCCTCCTGCCAGTAGGCGGCAAGGTAGGGGTAGCCGAAGGTCCCGTCCTCGGAAAAGCGCTCGCCCTCGTAGAAGGAGAGCTCGTAGAGGTACTTTTCCAGCAAGGTTTCCAGCAGCGGTTTTTGCGCGGGATGCGCGCGGCGCACTTCCATCTGCACAGGCGGTCCTCCCTTCTTTAGTCGAACAGCGCGCGTATGTCCTTGGGCGTCAGCGCGCTGGGCAGCACCTCGCCCGGGGTCACCACCAGGTCGATCAGCGCCTTCTTGCGCAGCTGCAGCTCGGAGACCTTTTCCTCGATGGTGTCGTGGGCGATCAGGCGGATGACATGCACGGCGCGCGTCTGGCCGATGCGGTGGGCGCGGTCGGTGGCCTGGTCTTCCACCGCCGGGTTCCACCAGGGGTCGTAGTGGATGACGGTGTCGGCGGCGGTGAGGTTGAGGCCGTAGCCGCCGGCGCGCAGGGAGATGAGGAACACCGGCACGTCGCCCTGGTTGAACTCCTCGGTGAGCTTCAGGCGGTCCTGCGGCGGCGTGTTGCCGTCCAGGTAGAAGGAGCGGATCCCGGCGGAAGCGAGCTGCTCGCGGATGAGGCCGAGCATGGCGGTGAACTGGGAGAAGACGAGTATGCGGTGGCCGTTTTCCACCTGCTCGCCCACCAGCTCCATCAGGAGCTCCAGCTTGCCGCTGCCGCCCTCGTACCCCTCCAGGAACAGCGCCGGATGGCAGCAGATCTGCCTGAGCCGCGTGATGGCCGCCAGCATCCGGAAGTGTGCCTTGTCCCAGCCCTCCTTTTTCACCGTCTCGTCCAGCTCGCGTTTGACCTGGGAGAGCGTGGCCAGGTACACCTGGCGCTGCTCGGGCGTCAGCTCCGCCACGATGCGGTGCTCGATCTTCTCCGGCAGCTCGGAGAGCACCTCCTTCTTCAGGCGGCGCATGAGGAAGGGCCGGATCTTTTTGGCCAGAAGCTCGCTGTCCGAGCCGTCGCCGTGGCGCTGCATGAAGTCGGCCTGGTCCATCAGGTACCCGGGCAGCACGAAGTCGAATATGGACCACAGCTCCCCGGGGTGGTTCTCCATCGGCGTTCCGGTCAGGGCAAAGCGCGACTGCGCTTTGATGCGCTTGACCGCGCCCGCGCCCACCGAGGCCGCGTTTTTGATCTGCTGCGCCTCGTCCAGTATGCAGAAGCGGAAGTTCACCTGCTCCAGCCAGTCGATGTCGCGGCGCACCTGCGCGTACGAGGCGATGAGCACGTCCACGTGCTCGACGTCCTCGGCCTGGCGGCGGCGGTCGTCCTTGCCGCCGGAGAGCACCACGGTGCGCATGTGCGGCGTGAACTTGCGTATCTCCGCCTCCCAGTTGTAGACAAGAGACGTCGGGGCCACCACAAGGCTCGGCATGCAGCCCATCTCCTCATACCCCCACTGCACGAGGGCGAGGACCTGGATCGTCTTGCCAAGGCCCATGTCGTCGGCCAGGATCCCGCCCATGCCCAGGCGCGCCAGCGTCTTTAGCCAGGCAAAGCCGCGCTGCTGGTAGGGGCGCAGGCCCTTGATCGGCGCCTTGCCCTTGTCCGGGTGCTGCACCGCGCGCGCAAGGTCCGTCACCGACTTGTCCTGCTCGATGTCCAGGTTGGAGGCGGCCATGAGCTGGGAGAGGTAGACCGCGCGGCAGCGCATCATCTCCACCACGCCGCCCTTGACCTCGCCCACCTCGTCCAGGTACCCGGCCAGTTCCGACCAGCCGTCGTCCGGCAGCAGCGTGATGAAGGAGCCGTCCGTCAGGCGCACGAACTTCTTCTTTTCGCGCAGGGCCTGCAGCACGCCGTCGTACTCGGCCGGGTCCACACCGTCCAGCAGCAGCTCGAACTGCAGAAGATCCCCGCCCGGGCTCATGCGCAGCTTGCCGCGCGGGCGCGAGCGCCGCGGCCGCATCCGCAAAAGCGACTCCGAGCAGTAGACCTCGGCGCAGGACTGCAAAAGCGGCACGCCGTCCTGCAGGAAGTTGTAGATCGCGTCGTTGCCCGAAAGATAGGCTTCCTTCAGGCGCACCTTGAAGCCGTGGCGGCCCAGCAGGTCCAGCACCACGCGCTCACCCGCCGCGTCGCGCAGCAGCAGCACGTTCTCCGCCCGCTCCTGCGGCGGCGAGAAGGGGTCGATGCGCGTCTTGCCGTAGATGAAGGCCACCTGCGCCACGATGTCGCCGGAGACGACGTCCAGCGTCACCGTGGTCATCAGCTTTTCCGTCACGATGCGGGAGGAGACGCTCTCATCCACCGTCACGGCGGCCACCTCCCGCAGCAGCGGCAGCACCTCGGACACCAGCTGCTCCCCCTCCGGCAGGGAGAAGCGGCAGCGCGACACGCCCTCCTTCTTGAGGAAGGGGATCAGCGCCCGCTGCTGCGCCGCGGAAAGGCCCAGCACCCGCCCCTCCATCAATACGAACTGCCCCTCGCGCGTCAGGCGCACGCACTCCGGCGGCAGGCGGGACTCCAGCTCCAGTTCCTTGCCCACGGCCCGCAATGTGAAAGCCGCCGGCACGCTGGAGGCCTGGATGCCGCGTATGGTCTGCGTCTCCCCATTTACGCTGAGCTGGAACACGCTCTGCGCCAGCAGCTGCAGCACGCGGCGCAGCTGTTCGTTGGTCAGCGGCAGCTGCCGCTCCCGCAGGATCGGCCGACCCAGGGCCAGCTCCCGCACGGCCACCACCTCGCGCAGGTAGGCGAGCAGCCGCTCCTGCGCCGGGCTGAAGCACTGCCACTGCGCCTCCACCGTCAACCCCTTGCCAAAGGGGATGTCCTCGCCCGCGGCGTAGGCCTTGACGAACGTGGCCAGATCCTGCACCACGTACATGCGCTTTTGCCCCACGCGCATCTGCAGCAGCCCCGCCGCCGGGCCGGAGGCGGGGATCTCCACCGTGGCCAGGAGCTTTAAGGCCTGCTCGCGCGCCGGCGGCGTCTCGAACCAGGAGAGCACCGACAGCCCGGCCTCGCGCCGGGCGCGGCTTAAGAGCACCTGCACCCGCCCTTCGCGCGAGAGCTCCAGGCACAGCGCGCCGACGTGCGCGCAGACGCGCCGCGGCGCCACCGGCAGCCCGCAGGAGCAGGCGCACTGCACGAGCTCCGACCCGGCAAAGGAGACGGAGACCGCATAGCTGTAGGGCAGGTCTTCCACCGTGGCGGAGAAGCTGTGCTCCCCCTCCACGCGCAGGTTCCGCACCCGGCCGTCGGACAGCAGCTGGCAGGCGTTTCGATACGCGCGGTCGTCCCGCGCGATTTTCTTGAGTTCTTCCGGCGTCATACCGCAACCCCCAAAGGGAAAGATTCCAAGGATGTTTTCGGGCGCGCGCGCAGCCTTAAACCGCCGCGCGCCCAAGTGGTTCTCATTCTACACCGTGGCGGCGAAATCCTGCCGGCAGAAAAAACACGCGCCGCCCATTTACACATACATAACACGCTTGTATAATAAAAGAAAAACGGGAGGCGGCACAACATGGACAAGCTGCAAAAAGTAGACGAGCTCCTGAAATCCTGGGAGCAGGAAATGACGGACACACTGCGCGATCTTGTGCGCATACCCAGCGTCGACGGCGCGCCCCTGCCGGGCATGCCCTTTGGCAAGGCCTGCGCCGAGGCCCTGGACTACGCCCTGAAAAAGGCCGAGAGCTTCGGCTTTGAAACCCTGAACGACGAAAACTACGCCGGTCACGCCGCATACGGCGGGGAAGCGGGCGGAAAGACGCTGGGGATACTGGCGCACCTGGACGTCGTGCCCGAGGGCAGCGACTGGACGCTGCCGCCCTACGAGGGGATCGTGCGCGACGGCTTCCTCTACGGCCGCGGCGCCAACGACAACAAGTGCAGCTGCGTCTCCTGCCTGTTCGCCCTGCGCGCGATACGGGAGGCGGGCATCCCGCTGCGCGACCGCGTGCTGCTGATCCTGGGCTGCAACGAGGAAAAGGGCAGCGCGGACATGGCCCACTACATGAAAAACGTGGGCATGCCGGACTACGGCTTTTCCCCGGACTCCGGCTTCCCGGTCTGCTACGCGGAAAAGGGCATACACCGCCTGGAGATCCGCGGCGATTTCGCCGGGGAGACGCCGCTTCTTGAGATGCGCGCGGGAGAAGCGGTCAACATCGTGCCCAACCGCTGCCGGGCGGCGCTGCGCGGCACAAAGGAGCAGGCGCAGGTCCTGCGCAGCCGCGCCGCGGCGCTGGACGTCCCGGCGAAGATCGACTTTGCCGACGGGCGCATCGACGTGACCGTCGAGGGCGTGGCCGCGCACGGCGCCTTCCCCGCCGGCGGGCGCAACGCCATCGCCCTGCTGTGCGACGTGCTGGCAGACATGGACATGGGCAGCGCGGAGAGCGCGCTGCGCTTCGTGCGCGAAAAGCTGAACGTCAAGGACTGGGACGGCAAAAAGCTCGGCATCGACTTTGCGGACGAGCCCTCCGGGGAGCTCACGGTGAACCTTGGCATCGTGCGCGCGGACGAAACGGGCGTCTCCTTCCAGCTCGACATCCGCCAGCCCGTCACCGCGGACTTTGACGACGTGCTCTCCCGCCTGCAGGCCGCCTGCGCCCCCTACGGACTTTCCGCCCGCAGCACGCACGTCTCCCCGCCGCTGTACGTCCGCAAGGACTCGCCCCTTGTCACAACGCTCATGCGCGTCTACAAGGAAATGACCGGCCGCGACGACGAGCCCTTCTCCATGGGCGGCGGCACCTACGCCCGCAGCATGAAGAACGCCGTCGCCTTCGGCCCCGGCCTGCCCGGCAATAAGAGCGGCGGCGCGCACGGCCCGGACGAGAGGCAGTACCTGCCCGAGCTCTTTGACGCCGCGCGCCTCTACGCCCACACCATCGTGGCCCTGGCCGGCCCCGGTCTGCCCGACTAAGAAACGAAAGAAGGGATCATACGATGCGCTTTTCCTGCGCCAGCATATTTACCGATCACATGGTGCTGCAGCGCCGCCGCCCCGTCGCCGTCTTTGGCAAGGGGCCGGAGGGTGAGACGGTGGAGGCCGAATTCATCGGCCATACGGCCTCTGCTCCGGTGCGGCACGGCGAGTGGCTGCTCTTCCTGCCCGCCATGGACGAGCGCGGCGCGCACACGCTGCGGGTGCGCTGCGCGGGGGAGGAACTCGCCTTTTCCGACGTGGTGCTGGGCGAGGTGTTCCTCGCCGGCGGCCAGAGCAACATGGAGCTGATCCTGGAGAACGCCGAGAGCGGCGCGCGCGAGATCCCCGCCTCCCTGGACCCCGACCTGCGCTATTTCCACGTCCTAAAGACGGCAAAGCCGCCCCTGCCCAGAGCGGCAGAGGGGACGGTGCCCCTGCTCTGCGTGCCCTCCCCGGAGTATCTGGAGGAGCCGGAGCCCTGGGTGACTTCCTCGCCCGAGACCGCCGGGCAGTTCTCCGCCGTGGGCTACCACGTGGGAAAGCGCCTGCGCGCGGCGCTCGGCGTGCCGGTGGGCCTCATCGGCTGCAACTGGGGCGGCACCTCCGCCTCCTGCTGGGTGAGCCGGGAGACGCTGGCGCAGACGCCCGGGCTGCGCGTTTACCTGGACGACTACGACCGCGCCGTCCAGGGGCAGACGACGGATCAGTACCAAAAGGCGAAGGCGGACTACGCCGACGCCCTGGCGGCGTACGCCGAGCGCATGGCCCGCGTCACCGTCTCCAAGGAGGACATGGTCGCCTACCGCGAGGCGACAAAGGACATCGTCTACCCCTGGCCGCCGCCCATGGGCCCGGATTCCGAGCGCCGCCCCCACGGCCTGTATGAGACGATGCTCTCCCGCGTCTTCCCCTATACGCTGGCCGGCGCGCTCTGGTACCAGGGGGAGGAGGACTCCGGCACCCACCCCGAGCTCTACGAGACGCTGCTCACCGCGCTGATGCGGCAGTGGCGGCGCGACTTCCGGGAGGAAGACCTGTTCTTTGGCGTGGTGCAGCTGCCCGGCTTTGCCGGGGAGGACGCCGCGGGCGAGGCCTGGGGCAAGGTGCGCCTGGCGCAGGCGGCGGTCTGCGGCCGCGACGCGCACGCCGCCCTGGCCGTGGTCCTGGACGCCGGGGAGCGCGACAACGTCCACCCCATCGACAAGGAGACCGTGGGCAACCGCCTGGCCGACCAGATCCTCTGCCATCTCTACGGCGCGGAGATGGACGTGCGCCTCTATGCGCCCAAGCGCATTGCGCGCGAGGGGAACGCCCTTGTGCTGCGCTTTGACACGGCGCTGCACAGCCGCGGGGAGAGCGATGACTTCCAGCTGCGCGGGCCGGACGGCGCCTGGGCGCGGGCCGAGGCAAAGATCGAGGGCAGCGCCGTGCGCCTGACGGCCCCGGGTCTGGACGCGCCCTGCGCGGCGCGCTACGCCCTGACCAACTGGGTCGAGGGGCGCGTCTACCAGGCAAACGGCATCCCGCTGCCGCCCTTTGCCGTGGAGGCGGAGTGATGCGCTTTAGGCAGGCCCGCCCCGAGGAGGCGGCGGAGATCCTGGCGCTGTACAAGTCCCTGCTCGGGCAGGAGGGCGTGACCTGGAACGAGGAGTACCCGGACGCGGGCTGCGTCGCGGAGGACCTGAGGCAGAAGGGCCTGTTCGTGCTGGAGGAAGAGGGGCGCATCGTGGCCGCGGTTTCGGCGGTGCGGGACGAGGAGATGGAGCGGGAAGCGGTCTGGGACGCGGCGCTCTCCCCGGCGGTGATGCTGGAGCGCGTGGGCGTGCGCGCCGAAGCCCAGGGCCGCGGCCTGGCCCGCCGCGCGATCGAAGGCGCGATGCGGGAGATGAAGGCGCGCGGCTTTCGCGGGGCGCGCTACCTCGTCGGGCCGAACAACCTGCGCGCCCAGGCCGCCTACCGCCCTCTGGCTTTCCGCTTTGCCGGGGAGATCGCGGCCTACGGCGAAAACTGGCTCTGCTTTGAGCGGGAAATTTGAAGCGGCGCCCGGCGGAAAAAAGCGCCGCCCCGGTTGTTCGGGGCGGCGCTTTCGTGGTATACTGGAAGGGAGAAGCGAGGAAAGGGGATGCGCATGCCCATTCACGAGTCCGGAGAGAACTACCTGGAGACGATACTGCGCCTGCAGCAGCAGAACGGGTTTGTGCGCGCGGTGGATATTGCCGGCGCGCTGGGCTACACCAAGGCCTCCATCAGCCGCGCCGTGCGCATACTCAAGGAGCAGGGCTATCTGCGCGTGGAGCGCTCGGGGCGCCTGGCGCTCACGGAAGCGGGCAAGGCCCGCGCCGAGGGCATCTACGAAAGGCACCGCTGCATCGCCCGCTTCCTGATGCGGGCGCTGGACCTGGACGAGGAGACGGCAGACAGCGACGCCTGCCGCATCGAGCATGTCCTGAGCGAAGAGGCCTTTGCCCGCATGCGCGCCTACCTGGAGAAGAACGGGGGCTGAGCGGGGAAAGCGCGCATCTTTGGCGCCCGGCCCGGGGACCAGGCGCCGAAGATGCGCGCGATACGCGCTGGAATGCAGGACGGAAACGTGATATACTATAGCAAATTGTCCGCCGCGCCGCGGCGACGCAGGGAACGGGGGCTTTGCCCCGCCTGCGCGGGAGGGGGGAATCGACATGGCTGACAGACGGGTGCTCTCCATGCAGCCGGAATCGGGGTTTTATCACAAGCGCGCGATGAAGTCCATCGACAAGGAGGACTTTGTCGCCGCGCTCCGGCATTTGCGCAAGGCCATCGCCATGGAGCCGGAGAACGTCGCCTATCGCATGGACCTGGCCAACACCTACGCCCGCATGGGACTCTATGAGCGCAGCAATCTGGAGATCGAGCTCCTGCTCCACAAAAAGAGCCTGCCGACGGAGGCGTTTTTCGGCTTGGGCAGCAATTTTCTCGCGTTGGGCGATTACGACCAGGCCCAGGCCATGCTCGAGGCCTACGAGCAGATCGACCCCCAGGGCGCGTACATCGACGAAACGGAGGAAGCGCTCGGCTACATCAGCGAGTGCGACTACGAGACGGAGCTGGACCGCGAGCTGGACGAGCTGTCCATGAACGGCAAGGCCGCGCTGGACGCCGGCGACCTGGAGCACGCGGTGGACTGCCTGGAGCAGGCGCTGGCAAAGGATCCGGACATGACGTACGCCCGCAACAATTTGGCCTACGCCTACTTCTGCCTGGGCAACATGAGCCTGGCCTGGAAGCACGTGCGCCGGGTGCTGCAGCAGGATCCGCTCGACGTCAGCGGCCGCTGCAACGAGAGCTGCTTCTATCTGGCCGAGGGCAAGCCCGCGCAGGCCCGGGCCGCGCTGCGGTACCTGCAGCTGGAGCAGATCGAGGAGATCGACGAGCTGTTCAAGTACTGCCTGGCGCTGGCGGACCTGGAGATGGACCAGGAGCTTTTGCAGGCACTGAAGAAATTCTTCCTCACCAGCCCCTACGATCCGTCTATGCTCTACCTCTACGGCGCGGCGCTCTACAACCTTGGGCGGCCGCAGGAGAGCCTGCTGGCGCTGGATAAGCTCAGCCAGACCGACCCGGACAACCTGCTGGCCGCCTTCGGCGCGCGCATGGCCACGGCGAAAGTGCGGGGCGGGGCGGCGCCGGAGCGCCTGTCCTATACCTTCGACTTTCCCGAAGAGCTGGAGCGCGAGGTGGACGAGACGCTCAGGCGCCTGTCGCGCGATGAGCCGGGCGCCGCGGCGCGGGAGCTGAAGCAGGAGGACGTCTGCGCCCGCGTGCGCGCCGGACTGACCGGCAGCCAGGAGCAGATCCGCCGCGCGCTGCGCGCCCTGCCGCTCATCGGCGGGGAGGACGCCGAGCGCCTGCTGCGCGAGGTGCTGCTCTCGCCCACGCAGAGCGCCCATGTCAAGGAAAAGGCCTTCGCCGCGCTCGTCGATATGCAGGCCGAACCGCCCTACTATTCGCTGCAGGACGGCCGCCTTGTCGAGATGCGCGCCATGAAGGTGAAGTACTCCGCGCAGGAGCGCGTGCCCAGCGCCTATGTGCGCGTGCTGGAGGAGGCGATGCGGCACATGTCCGACCGCTTTGCCGAGAGCGAGGCCACAAAGACCGCCGTCGGCTGCTGGACGTCCTACGTCATCTCCCTGGACGGGCATTACCCCAAGCTCCAGAACCGGAAGGCCTGGGTCCTGGCGCTGGAGGGCGTCTACCGCGAGCGCAAGGGCGAAAAGGTGGACTGGCCCGCGCTGGCGGAGGAGGCCGGCTGCTCGCCGCGCACGCTGATCCAGCGCAGCCGCAGGCTCGTGGAGGCCGCGTCGCGCGTGCGGGCCATGGCCTTTGCGCAAAGCGCCCAAGACAAAGACAAGGAAGGGAAATAGAACCGTGAACTGCGTCGATTTTGACAAGCATTTTGAAGACTATGTGCGCGTCTGGACAAAGGAAAACATGGCGCGCTACAAGAACGTGGACGCCATGGAGGCCGACATCCCGGAGGTCTACCTGCGCTGGCTCAACGAGCCGTGCGACTGGCTGAGCGGCCGCACGCCGGGCAATTACTTCGCCCAGTTTGACGACGCCAAGTTCCTCTGCAAGTGGCTGAGCGACTACGTCAAGAAAAAGGTGCCCGTGCCGGACCAGCTGCTGGAGCGCATCACGGAGCTGGGGGAAGAAAGCGTGCCGCACCTGCTCGCCATCGCCGGGCGCACGGAGGCCGCAGACGAGGTGCGCATGACGGCCATCGGCCTGCTGCGCGAGATGGAGCGCGTCGAGCCCCTGGAGATGTACGTCTCCTGGCTGGCCGACGGCGGGGAGATGGACGAACTGAAGGAGAACGGCGCAGAGTCCCTGAAGAACATGGGCGGGCGCGTGATCGAGCCGCTGCTGCGGGCCTATGAGACGGCCAGCCTTGGCGCGCGGGAGTGCATCGCCGACATACTCTGCGACTATCCGGAGGAAAAGCGCGTGCTGCCGCTGCTGCTCTCACTCATGGACGAGACGAAGAACACCGCGCTCATCGCCTCCCTCATTGCCAAGTACGGCGACCCCGCCGCCCTGCCGCGCATGATGGAGGCCCTGAACGCCCCGGGCATCAACTACCTGGACTATGTGGAGGTGGCCAACGCCGTGCGCGCCCTGGGCGGCGAGGTGGGCGAGGAGCGCTCCTTCGAGGGCGATCCCTACTACGAGTCCATGAAGCGGCTCGGCTGAGCAAAGGAGAAGGCGATGGAAGGATCCCGCATCACCGTGCAGGACGTAAAGCGCAGCGAGAAGCTCGCCGCGCTCATCGAGGCGGCCAACCGCATGCTCGAGGTCATCGGCTACACCGAGCACGGGCCGCGCCACGTCGGCTTTGTCAGCCACACCGCCAGCTCCATACTCGAGCAGCTGCACTACCCGCAGCGCATGTGCGAGCTTGCGGCCATCGCCGGCTGGGTGCACGACGTGGGCAACGCCGTCAACCGCGTCAACCACGGCATCACCGGCGGCGCCATGCTCTTTCCCCTGCTGCTGGAGATGGGCATGCCCGTAGAGGAGGTGGTGACGATCGTCGGCGCCGTGGGCAACCACGAGGAACAGAACGGCAAGGTCGTCTCCGCCGTGTCCGCGGCGCTGATCATCGCCGACAAGTCCGACGCCCACCGCACCCGCGTGCGCCGCAGCGCCTACAACCCCGAGGACATACACGACCGCGTCAACTTCGCCATCGCCGAA
This sequence comes from uncultured Clostridia bacterium, assembly GCA_944381265.1. Taxonomy (GTDB): domain Bacteria; phylum Bacillota; class Clostridia; order Christensenellales; family UBA1750; genus Spyradocola. The sequence goes on along the minus strand of CALWKN010000232.1, from coordinate 5,297 downwards.
AACGCTGTGGAGGTCGATCCCGTGCGGCGCATCATACGCTTCGCCCTCTCCATGGACGAGAGCTCCTCGGTGATGGACTTTATGGAGATCTATTTGAGCCGCATGCAGATGTGCGAGGAGGCGGCCCAGTTCCTCGGCTGCCGCTTTGAGCTGGTGGTAAACGGCGTCACCGTCAACCGCACTCGGCGCGACGCGCTGCGCGAGGGAAGAAGGGAGGACCGGGCATGAGCGCTCGTTATGAATTTGCCGCCACGGCGGCCTTTGGCCTGGAGGGCGTCGTCGCGCGGGAGCTGCGGCGCCTGGGATACGAGGACGCCAAGGGCTTCCAGGGCGGGGCGACGTTTTCCGGCACGCTGCTGGACGCCTTCCGCGCCAACCTCTGGCTGCGCAGCGCCGACCGCGTGCTGCTCTACGCCGCGCGCTTTCGCGCCGAGACGTTTGAGGCGCTGTTTGAGGGCGTGCGCGGCGCGCGCTGGGAGGAACTGCTGCCGGCACACGCCGAGGTCTACGTCACCGCCACCTGCGCCCGCTCGCGCCTGATGTCGGTGCCGGACGTGCAGTCCGTGGGCAAGAAGGCCGTGGTCGAGCGCCTGAAGGCCGCCTATTCCCTCAACTGGCTGCCGGAGGACGGGGCGCGCTACCACATCGACATCCACATCCACGAGGACGAGGCCGTGGTGAGCCTGGACACCAGCGGCGCGGGGCTTGCCCGGCGCGGCTACCGCACGCTCAACGCCGCCGCCCCTTTGCGCGAGACGCTGGCCGCGGCCATGCTGCTCGTCTCGCCCTGGCGCGCCTTCCGCCCGATGTACGACCCCCTGTGCGGCTCCGGCACGCTGCCCATCGAGGCGGCGATGATCGCCCTGGACCGCGCGCCGGGCCTTCTGCGCCCCTTTGACATGGAGAAGTGGGACTGCGCCGACAAGGCGGGCATGGAGAGCCTGCGCCGGGAGGCGCGGGAGCGCTTTGAAGCGGCCAAGGCCCGGCGCACGGTCGAGGTCTTCGGCTCGGACGTGGACGAGCGCGTGCTGCGCCTGGCGGCGGCGCACCGCGCCCAGGCCGGGCTCAACGACTTTATCCGCCTGGAAAAGCGGGACGTGCGCACGGCGGAACTGCCGGCCGCGGGCGGGGACATCGTCACCAATCCCCCCTACGGCGAGAGGCTGGGCAGCGAGGAGGAGGCCCGCTCCGTTGCGGGCGCCCTGCGCGCCCTTTGGCAAAAGGGCGGGGAGGACTGGACGCTGACCGCCATCTCCTCCCGCCGCGAGTTTGAGAAGGACTTCGGCTGCCGCTGCACCCGCCGCCGCAAGGTCTACAACGGCCGCATAGAGTGCGGCATCTTCTCCTTCGACGCGCGCAGCGCGCGCAAGGCGCCGGAGCGCCGCCCCCTGCCGCCCCCGCGCGGCCCGGAAGCAAAAAAGTTGTGAAACTTTGCCCGCAGCATTTGACAAATGCGCTCGGGTCTGCTACATTGAGTGTAGGACAGAGACTGCGGCCCGCGCCGCGGCCCCGGCGCGCAGAGGGAGACTGCGCGACGAGAAGCCGGGGCACAGAGCGGGCGGCCGCCGTGTCCCACAAGAAGGTCCGCCGTCGTTCCCCTTTCCGACGGCTGCCCCGCGCCCCGTGTGCGAACTGCAAACGCCGCCTTCCCCCTTTGTCGGGAGCGGGAATGTTTCGCAGTTTGGGCGAAAACAATGGAGAAATGCCCTTGGAACCGCTTTGGTCCAAGGGCATTTTTCTTTCCGCGGCAGCGGTACGGGATGCTTTACGAGAGCACCTGCTTGTTCTGCCAGCGGCCGGAGAAGTAGCGCCAGAGGAAGATCCCCGCGCGCACCAGCCAGTCCAGCGTCATGGCGATCCACACGCCCTTGAGCTCCAGATGCAGGCCCAGCGCCAGCACATAGGAGAAGAGTATGCGGCACAGCCACATGGAGACGACGGAGGTCAGCATCGTAAAGCGCACGTCGCCGGCGGCGCGCAGTATGTTGGGCAGGGCGAAGGCCGAGGGCCAGATGACGATGGCGCAGAGGCTGTGGTAGATCGCCAGCCAGATGGCCAGGTCGAATGTCTCCTGCGAGGGGTTGTACAGGTAGGTGATGGGCACGCACAGCGCCATGAGCAGCACGCTGATCCCCGCCATGCAGATGTAGGTCAGCTTCATCAGCTTCTTGGCGTAGTACTTGGCCTGGTCGTAGTCGCCCGCGCCCACGCACCGGCCGATGACCGTGATCATCGCAAGGCCCAGCGCGTTGCCCGGTATGCACTCGAACGAGGCCAGGTTGTTGGCGATGGCGTTGGCGGTGATGGAGGCGGTGCCGAACATGGCGATGAGCGAGGACACCAGCACCTTGCCCACCTGGAACATGCCATTCTCCAGGCCGTTGGGCACGCCGATGCGCAGTATGCGCTTGATCATCTCCCAGTCAAAGCGGTAGTGGAAGAGGTGCTCGACGTAGATCAGGTTGTGGGGGTGGCGCAGCAGCACCATCATGATCACCGCGCCCGTGGCGCGCGAGAGCAGCGTCGCCGTGCCCGCGCCGGCCACGCCCATGTCAAAGCCGTAGATCAGAAGCGCGTTGCCGCCGATGTTGATGAGGTTCATCAGGATCGAGGTCTTCATCGACACGGCGGAGTTGGACATGGAGCGGAACAGCGCCGCGCCGGCGTTGTACACCGCAAGGAACGGGTAGGACAGCGCCGAGAGCCAGAAGTAGGTCTCCGCATAGGCCATGACGTCGGCATCCACCGAGCCGAACACGAGCGAGAGTATGTGCTTGCCGCCGACGAGGGCCAGCACCCCCAGGACCAGGGCGATGAAGGCGCTGCTGTAGATCAGCTGCTTGGCCGCGCCGCAGGCGCTCTCCCGCTCGCGGCGGCCGATGTACTGCGAGGCCACCACCGCGCCGCCCGTCGCCATGGCGGAGAAGATGTTGATCAGCAGTATGTTGATGTTGTCCACCAGCGAAACGCCGGAGACCGCCGCTTCGCCCACGTTGGCCACCATCATCGTGTCCGCCATGCCGATGGTGACCGCCAGGACCTGCTCGATCACAAGCGGCACGATCAGGCGGCGAAGCTCCTCCTTGGTAAATAACATGGAATTCCCCCCAGGCGCAAAAGATACTTCCGGTGCTTTTATTGTGCGCCATTTTGTGCTAAGATGCAAGAGAAATCTTTCCGTTTCCGCAAAAAGAGGTATTGGGAAGGAGCGATCCATTTGAGAAGCCAAGACGTTCGCAAGCTCGCCCCGGAGATGGACCCTTTGCGCATCGGCATGGGCTGGAGCGTGGAGGACCTGGAGAAGCCGCAGATCCTGGTGGAGTCCACATTCGGCGACAGCCACCCCGGCTCTGCCCACCTGCTGGAGCTGGCAAACCTCGCCTGCCAGGGCGTCGCCGCCGCTGGCGGGCGCGCCGCCCGCTACTTTGCCACCGACATCTGCGACGGCATGGCCCAGGGCCACGACGGCATCAACTACTCCCTCGCCTCGCGCGAGGCCATCTGCAACCTCATCGAGATCCACGAGCGCGCCACCACATTTGACGCCGGCGTGTTCCTGGCCAGCTGCGACAAGGCCGTGCCCGCGCATCTGATGGCCATCGGCCGCACGAACCTGCCCACGGTCCTTGTCACCGGCGGCGTCATGAGCGCCGGACCGAACCTCCTTACGCTGGAGCAGATCGGCGCCTACGCCGCCATGTGCGCCCGCGGCGAGATCACGCCGGAGCAGCTCACCTGGTACAAGCACCACGCCTGCCCCTCCTGCGGCGCCTGCTCCTTCATGGGCACGGCCTCCACCATGCAGATCCTCTCCGAGGCCCTGGGGCTGATGCTGCCGGGCACGGCGCTGCTGCCCGCCCTCTGCCCGGACTTAAAGGACGTGGCCCGCCGCGCCGGGGAACAGGCCATGGCCCTGGCAAGGGCCGACCTGCGCCCGCGCGATATGGTGGATATGCGCAGCTTTGAGAACGCCATCATGGTCCACGCCGCCATTTCCGGCTCCACCAACGCGCTGATGCACGTGCCCGCCATCGCCCGGGAGTTCGGCGTGGAGCTGGACGCCGACACCTTCGACCGCCTGCACCGCGGCGCCCACTACCTGCTGGACATCCGCCCGGCCGGCCGCTTCCCGGCGGAGTACTTCTACTATGCCGGCGGCGTGCCGCGCGTGATGGAGGAGATCCGCTCCATGCTCCATCTGGAGGCCATGACCGTGACCGGCAAGACCCTGGGCGAGAACCTGGAGGACTTAAAGAAGAGCGGCTACTACGAAAAGTGCGACGAGTACCTGCAAAAGACGGGCCTGAAGCGCACGGACGTCATCCGCTCCTTCTCTGCCCCCATCGGCACGGACGGCACCATCGCCGTGCTGCGCGGGAACCTGGCCCCGGACGGCGCGGTGATCAAGCACAGCGCCGTGCCCAAGGAGATGCACCGCGCGCTGCTGCGCGCCCGGCCCTTTGACTGCGAGGAGGAGGCCATCGCCGCCATACTGGCGCATGAGATCCAGCCCGGCGACGCGGTGTTCATCCGCTACGAGGGACCGCGCGGCAGCGGCATGCCGGAGATGTTCTACACCACAGAGGCCATTTCCTCCGACCCGGAGCTTGCCGCCTCCATCGCGCTGATCACGGACGGGCGCTTCTCCGGCGCCTCCAAGGGCCCGGCCATCGGCCACGTCTCGCCCGAGGCGGCGCAGGGCGGCCCCATCGCCCTGGTGGAGGAGGGCGATCTCATCTACATAGACGTCGCGTCCCGCAGGCTTGAGATCGTGGGCGCAAAGGGCGAGAGAAAGAGCGCGGAAGAAATGGAAGCGATCCTCAGGGAGCGCCGCGCCCGCTGGACGCCGCGCCCGCCGCGCTATGCGTCGGGCGTGCTGGGCGTGTACACGCGCCTGGCCGATTCGCCCATGCAGGGCGCATCGACGCTGATGCCGGAAGAAAAACCGTAAAGGAGAGGAAACGACATGGATATTTTTCGCAAGGCGCGTCTGGACGCCGTTTTGCAGGAAGCCGTAGACAGCGGGGAGATCGCCGGGTGCCTGGCGAGGATCGACTACAAGGGCGAGGAGATCTACTACGGGGAATGCGGCTGCGCCGACCGCGAGGCGGGACGGCCCATGGCGCGAAACGCCATCTTCCGCCTCTTCTCCATGAGCAAGCCGGTCACGGCCTGCGCCGCGATGATCCTGCTGGAGCGCGGGCAGATCGACCTGCTCGACCCGGTGGAAAAATACCTGCCCGGCTTCCGGGACCAGGTCTACTGGACGGACGCGGGCCTGCGCAAGGTGGAGATCC
>CALWKN010000231.1 GCA_944381265.1 uncultured Clostridia bacterium | reverse complement strand
GGCTACGCCGACAGCTCGAGGTTTCCCTACAAGCAAAGCTTGTAGGGAAACCTCGACCGGGGGCGAGGGGGCTCCGCCCCCTCGCGCTCCCCCGTTCCCTCCGTTCGTGGCAGGGCGCCGGCGGGCGGGCAGGAAGGCGCAAGGACCTGACTCGATGGGAGCAGAGCCCCGGTCGTTCGGCGAGGACGGCGGGCGCGGCGGCGCTGCCTGTCCTATGTGCGCGGACGCTGGCGGGTGGGACCCGCGGGGCTTCCTGCGAGCCGTTCTCCCCGCGGGACCATCGCCCTCGCGGCGCCCATCCCCCAGGCGCAGGAGGCCGGGCAGACCCCGCGCGAGGCAGATGATGGGCGAAGCCCATCCTGCAAGCGCGTGGCCCCGCCCCCCCACCCGCCCCGCCTATCGTTCCGGATTTATCTTTTGTAAAGGGATTGTAATTGCGTGGCACTTGTTATAAGATAGGGACGAGAGTACAGAGGGGCGCTTTTTGTCTCCGACACATCGCCTCGGAAAGGGGTGCTTTTTTTGAGCAGCATAAGATCCTTTCGCGGCGGCATCCATCCGCTGCACGAGATCGGCGGCGGCAAGGCGGCCACGCGCGGCCTTGCCATCGAGCGGGCCCCCGCGCCCGCCCGCGTCTATCTCCCCATGAGCCAGCACATCGGCGGGCCCTGCGTGCCCTGCGTCCAGGTGGGCCAGCGCGTGCTGCGCGGCCAGGTCGTCGGCCGCCCGCGCGGCTTTGTCAGCGCGCCGGTGCACGCTTCCGTCTCCGGCACGGTCGTGGAGGTGGGCCCGCACGCGGCCATCGGCAGCGCGAACGCCACCTGCGTGGTCATAGAAAACGACGGGCGCGACGAGTGGGACCCCGCCTGCGCGCCCGCGGACGTCTCCGCCCTGACGCCGCAGGAGATCCTCTCCCGCATAGGCGAGGCCGGCATCGTCGGCATGGGCGGCGCCGCCTTCCCTTCGCGCGTCAAGCTCTCCCCGCCGGGGGAGAAGAAGATCGACTTCCTCCTGCTCAACGGCGCCGAGTGCGAGCCCTATCTCTCGGCCGACCACCGGATGATGCTGGAGGAGGGCGAAAAGATCCTGCGCGGCGCCTCCTTCGTGGCAAAGGCCCTGGGCGGTCCGCAGGTGCTCGCAGGGGTGGAGGCCAATAAGCGCGACGCCGCCGAGGCCCTTCGCTCCCTTGCCGCACCTTACGGCTTCCGCGTGCAGCTCCTGCGCGTAAAATACCCGCAGGGCTCGGAAAAACAGCTCATCTCCGCCCTCACCGGCAGGAAAGTCCCCTCCGGCGGCCTGCCCATGGACGCCGGCTGCGTCGTGGTCAACGTCTCCACCGCCGCCGCCATCGCCGACGCCGTGGAATTGGGCCTGCCGCTGACAGAGCGCGTGCTCACCGTCACCGGCGCGGTAAAGACGCCGAAAAACCTGCGCGTGCGCATCGGCACGCCCGTGCGCGATCTCATCGAGTACTGCGGCGGCCTTAACGCAGACGCCGCCCGCGTCGTCTCCGGCGGGCCGATGATGGGCATCGCCCTCTTTTCCCTGGACGTGCCGGTGGTAAAGGGCACAAGCGACATACTCGCCCTTACCAAGGCGCAGACGGAGGCGGGGGACGCCACCGCCTGCATCCGCTGCGGCCGCTGCGTACGCGGCTGTCCCGTTCACCTCCTGCCCTATGAATTGTGCAACGACTTTGAGCGCGGCGACTTTGCCGCCGCCGACAAGCACAACGCGCTGGACTGCATCGAGTGCGGCTCCTGCACCTACGTCTGCCCCGCCAAGCGGAACATCACCTCCGCCATCCGCGTCTGCAAGCGCCAGGTCCAGGCCCTGCACCGCAAGTCCTGATCGAGAAGGGGGAGAAGAGAGAACATGAGCCACCTCACCGTATCGCTGTCGCCGCACGCCCGCGACGGCTGCACCACCCGCCGCATCATGCTCGACGTGTGCATCGCCCTCGTCCCGGCGGTGGTCTTTGCCGTCTACTGGTTCGGCGCGCAGGTGCTGATCCCGATACTGCTTTCCATGGCCTCCGCCATCGGCGCCGAGGCCCTGATGCAAAAGCTCCTAAAGCGCAAGATCACCGTGGACGACGGCTCCGCCGCCGTCACCGGCCTGCTCCTGGCCCTGACGCTGCCGCCCAGCGTCCCCTGGTACGTGCCCATCGTCGGCGCGGTGTTTGCCATCGTCATCGCCAAGCAGGTCTTCGGCGGCCTGGGCGACAACTTCGTAAACCCCGCCCTTGCCGGGCGCGCCTTCCTGCTGGCCTCCTTCCCGGTGGCCATGACCACGTTCCCGGCGCTGTCCGATGCCGTGTCCTCGGCAACGCCGCTCTCCAGCGAGTTCGCCGGCACGGTGAACTACATGGATGCCTTCCTCGGCCGCATCGGCGGCTCGATCGGCGAGGTGTCGAAAGTCGCGCTGCTCCTTGGCGCGGCCTACCTGCTCATCCGCCGCGTGATCGACTGGCGCGTGCCCGTCTTTTACCTTGGCACGCTGGCGCTTTTGAACCTCGTATTTGGAAAACCCGTCCTTGACAGCGTGCTGCTGGGCGGTACCCTGCTTG
>CALWKN010000230.1 GCA_944381265.1 uncultured Clostridia bacterium | reverse complement strand
GCCGCCGCGCGCGCCGGGCTGCGCTTCCTTGGGCAGAACGCCGGCATACTGCACCTGATCCTGCTGCTCTCCGGCATCAACCTCATCGCCTCGATGTACAACGCGGCGCTGCCGGCGCGCACGCTGCCCCTTGCGGGCGAGGCGGGGTACGGGCTGGTGGGCAGCGTCTCCGGCGCGGCGATGCTGGCCGGGTCGGCGCTAGCGGTGCTGCTGCCCGCGCCGCGGCGCCGCGCGCGCGTGATCCTCGGCACGCTGCTGCTCTCGATGAGCACGGAGAACTTCCTGCTGGCGCTGGGGCGCTCTCCCCTGCCCTGGTGCGTGGGCGCGGTGCTGGGCTGGATCGGCATCCCGCTGATGAACGCCAACCTCGACGCGCTGCTGCGCTCCTCCCTGCCGCTCTCCATGCAGGGCCGCGTCTACGCCGCGCGAAACGCGCTGCAGTTTGGCACGATCCCGCTGGGCTATCTGCTGGGCGGCGCGCTTGTGGACCGCTTCAGCGCCGCCGTGCCGTTTGCGGCGGTGTTCGGCGCCGGGCAGAGCGGCGGCGCGGGCGCGCTGCTGTTCCTGCTGGGCCTTGCGGGCACGGCGCTGTGCCTGGGCTTCTCCCGCGACCGCGCCATCCGCGACCTGGAAGGGTGATAACAAAAATCCCTCGGACCGCATGGGTCCGGGGGATTTTTTGCGTCAAAGGTTCTTGACAAAGAGCGCGCGGATGGCGTTGCAGACGGCAAGGATCATCACGCCCACGTCGGCAAAGATCGCCAGCCACATATTGGCAATGCCCAACGCGCCCAGGACCAGGCAGACGAGCTTTACGCCTATGGCAAAGACGATGTTTTCATAGACGATGCCAAGGCACTTGCGGGAGATGCGGATCGCCTTGGCGATCTTCATCGGGTCGTCGTCCATCAGCACCACGTCCGCCGCCTCGATAGCCGCGTCCGAGCCCATGGCGCCCATGGCGATGCCGATGTCTGCCCGGCCCAGCACCGGCGCGTCGTTGATGCCGTCGCCGACAAAGGCCAGCTTGCCGCTTTCGCCCAGCATCTCCTCCACCTTGTCCACCTTGTCCTTGGGCAGCAGTTCGCTGTAGACCTCGTCCACGCCAAGGTCCGAGGCCACCTTCTCCGCCACGTTCCGCCTGTCGCCGGTGAGCATCACGGTCTTGCGCACGCCCGCCGCCTTCAGCGCCTGTATGGCCGGCCGGGCGTTGGGCTTTTCCACGTCCGCGATGACGATGTGCCCGGCGTACTGCCCGTCCACGGCCACGTGGATGATGGTGCCGACGCTGTGGCAGGGAATGGCCTCGACCCCCAGCGAAGCCATCCACTTGTCGTTGCCCGCGGCGACCTTACGCCCGTCCACCGTGGCCAGCACGCCGTTGCCGCTGATCTCGCGTATGTCGCGCACGCGGCTGCGGTCCAGGGGCTTGCCGTAGGCGCGCTCGAGGCTGCGGGCGATGGGGTGGGTGGAGGCGCTCTCCGCCAGCGCCGCCATCTCCAGCAGCTTCCGGTTCTCCATCCCGCTGTGATGGATGCCCTGCACCTCGAACACGCCCTGCGTCAGCGTGCCCGTCTTGTCAAAGACCACGGTGCGCGTCTTGGACAGCGTCTCCAGGTAGTTGGAGCCCTTGACCAGCACGCCCGCCCGGCTCGCGCCGCCAAGTCCGGCGAAGAAGGACAGCGGTATGCTGATCACCAGCGCGCAGGGGCAGGAAATGACGAGGAACGTAAGCGCCCGGTAGATCCAGGCGTCCAGCTCCGCCGGAAGATGCATCGCCAGGCGAACCAGCGGCGGCAGCAGCGCCAGGGCCAGCGCCGCGCCGCACACCGCCGGGGTGTAGACGCGGGCGAACTTCGAGATGAAGTCCTCGGACTTCGACTTGCGCGAGGAGGCATTTTCCACCAGGTCCAGGATCCTGGAGACCGTGGACTCGCCAAATTCCTTGGTCGTGCGCACCTTGAGCAGACCGCTCATGTTGATGCAGCCGGAGAGCGCCTCGTCCCCGGGGCCGACCTCGCGCGGCAGGCTCTCGCCGGTCAGCGCCGCGGTGTTGAGCGCCGAGCGGCCCTCCGTCACCACGCCGTCGATGGGCACCTTCTCCCCCGGCCGCACCACGATCTCCGTGCCGATCGCAATTTCCTCCGGGTCCACCTGCTCGATCTTCCCCCCGCGCTCGACATAGGCCGCGTCCGGGCGGATGTCCATCAATTCGCTGATGCTGCGGCGGCTCTTTCCCACGGCGTAGCTTTGGAACCATTCGCCCACCTGGTAGAACAGCATGACCGCGATGGCCTCCGTGTAGTCGCCGCTGCCCTCGTACAGCGCCAGGGCAAAGGCGCCCACCGTCGCCACGGCCATGAGGAAGTTCTCGTCAAACACCTGCCGGTTGCGCACGCCCTTTGCGGCCTTTAGCAGTATGTCATAGCCGACGACAAGATACGGCACGAGGTACAGCATAAGGCGCAGCCAGCCCGTTGCCGGCACGAACTGCAGCGCGAGCAGCAGCGCCGCCGCCGCCAGTATGCGGATCAGCATGATCCTCTGTTTCCGGTTCATATCCCCATCCTCCTCTTCCCGAAGGGCGCGCCGCCCTTCCCCGCGCTTAACTCAGATGTAGACCTCGCAGTCGTCCTCCACGCGCTTGCAGTTGGCGCGCACCTGCTGCATCACCGCCTTGGGGTCGTGCCCCTCCAGGAACTCCACGATCATCTTCAGCGTCATGAAGTTGACCGTGGCCTTGGCCACGCCCGGCGTCCGGCAGGCGGCTTCCTCCATCTTGTTGGCGCAATTGGCGCAGTCCACTTCGATCTTGTAGCTCTTCTTCATCGCTCCCAGCCTCCTCATCGATTCAGCTTAAACAATTAAATAACTGTTTAACTGTTGGCTCTATCATACACCCCCCGTCCGCGTTCGTCAAGGGGCGGGCCGGGCTTTTTCCCATTTGGGCCAAAACTCCTGCCGTTCGGGCCAAGGGAGGGGCGCTTTGCGCCGGAGGACAGGACTTTCTTCCCCCGCCTGCTCGGCGGGCAAAAAAAGCTTCCGTTTGGGCGATACAAGCGCCGCCCGGGCGGGTATACTAGAGGTGACACGGATACCCCGTAGGGGTGTACCCGTCCGGGAAAGGAGGAACTGCACATGCAGGAGAGATATGACGTGACCGGCATGACCTGCGCCGCCTGTTCGGCGCGGGTGGAAAAGAGCGTCTCCGCCCTGCCGGGGGTGCGGCAGTGCACGGTCAACCTGCTGAAGAACAGCATGGTGGTGGACTATGACGACAAGGCGCTTAGCAGCGCGCAGATCGTCGCCGCGGTGGAAAAGGCGGGCTACGGCGCCGCCCTGCAGCAAACCCGCGGGGCCAAAGCCGCCGCCAAGGGCGAGGAGCCGGGCGCCGCGGCCAAGCGGGAGTACCTATCCATGCGCCGGCGGCTGATCGGCTCCATCGTCTTCACCGTGCCTTTGTTCTACATCTCCATGGGGCACATGATGGGCTGGCCGCTGCCGGGGTTCTTTCTTGGCACAGAGAATGCCATGGTCTACGCCCTGACGCTGTTCCTGCTGCTCCTGCCGGTGGTGGCGCTGAACTTCAAGTACTACCGCCAGGGCTTTAAGACGCTGCTGCACGGCTCGCCCAACATGGACTCGCTCATCGCTCTGGGCTCGGGCGCGTCGCTGCTCTACGGCGTCTACGCGCTCTACAAGATCGCCTGGGGCTTTGGCCACGGGGACCTCGCCCTGGTGCAGCAGTTCTCCCACGACCTCTACTTTGAGGGCGCGGGCACGATCCTGACGCTGATCACGCTGGGCAAGTTCTTCGAGGCGCGGGCCAAGGGCCGCACCTCGGACGCCATCAACAAGCTCCTGAACCTCGCGCCCAAGACCGCCACGGTGCTGCGCGGCGGGGCAGAGAGCGTCGTGCCGGTGGAAGAGGTGGAAAAGGGCGACGTGCTCGTCCTCAAGGCGGGCGAGAGCGTCCCGGTGGACGGCGTGCTGCTGGAGGGCAGCGTCTCGGTGGACGAAAGCGCCCTCACGGGCGAGAGCCTGCCGGTGGACAAGCAGCCGGGCGACCGCCTGATCGGCGCCACGGTCAGCCGCAGCGGCTACTGCACGATGCGCGCCGAAAAGGTCGGCGACGACACGGCGCTGTCGCAGATCATTCGCCTAGTGGACGAGGCGACCAGCTCCAAGGCCCCGATCGCCAAGCTGGCGGACAAGGTGGCGGGCATATTCGTGCCGGTGGTGATCGGCATCGCGCTGCTCGCGGCCATTGTCTGGCTGCTGTGCGGGGCGACGTTTGAGTTCGCGCTGACCATCGCGGTGTCGGTGCTGGTGGTCTCCTGCCCCTGCGCGCTGGGCCTGGCCACGCCCACGGCCATCATGGTGGGCACGGGCCGCGGCGCGAGCAACGGCATACTGATCAAGTCCGCCGAGGCGCTGGAGACGGCGCACGACGTGCGCACCGTGGTGCTGGACAAGACCGGCACCATCACCGAGGGCCGTCCAGTGGTGACGGACGCCGTCTGCCAGGCGGGCGTGCGCGAGGACGAGCTCTACGCCGTGGCGGCCTCGCTGGAGGCGCTCTCCGAGCACCCGCTGGCCCGCGCCATCGCCGAAGCCGCCAGGGCGCGCGGCACGGCGCTGCAGAAGGTGACGGACTTTGCCCAGATTCCCGGCCGCGGCCTGCGCGGAACCATCGCGGGAAAGACCTGCCTGGCGGGCAACGCCAAGCTGATGGAGGAAAGCGGCGTCGCCGGACAGGATGTCGGCGCGCTGCACAGCCGCATGGCGGACGAGGGCAAGACGCCGCTCTTCTTCGCCGCGGACGGCAAGCTGCTCGGCGTCATCGCCGTGGCGGACGTGGTCAAGCCCAGCAGCCGCCAGGCCATCGCCGACCTGCGCGCCATGGGGCTGGAGGTGGTCATGCTCACAGGCGACAACCGCCGCACCGCCGAGGCCATCCGCCGCAAGGTGCAGGTGGACCGCGTGGTGGCCGAGGTCCTGCCCGAGGACAAGGAGCGCGAGATCCGCGCCATCCAGCAGAGCGGCAAAAAGGTCGCGATGGTGGGCGACGGCATCAACGACGCCCCGGCCCTGGCCCGGGCGGACGTGGGCATCGCCATCGGCGCGGGCACGGACGTGGCGATGGAGAGCGCGGACATCGTGCTGATGCGCAGCGACCTCAAGGACGTCACCGCCGCCATAGAGCTCAGCCGCGCCACACTGCGCAACATCAAGGAAAACCTCTTCTGGGCCTTCTTCTACAACGCGATCTGCATCCCCATCGCGGCGGGCTGTTTTTACGCCGCCTTCCAGCTGAAGATGAACCCCATGGTCGCGGCCCTGGCCATGAGCTTCAGCTCCGTCTTCGTCGTCAGCAACGCGCTGCGGCTGCGCTTCTTTAAGCCCCGGCACGGCTCCGCGGCGCAGGCCACGGCCCCGGAGGCACTCCCGGCGGCCGCCTGCCCGGCCGGATCGGCCTGCTCCGTCGAGTCGGTCTGCCCGGCCGCCCCCGCTGCTGAAATCCAATCTACATCAGGAGGGAAAACCATGAAAAAGCATCTCATCGTCGAAGGCATGATGTGCCAGAACTGCGTCAAGCACGTGACCAAGGCCCTGAACGCCCTGCCCGGCGCGTCGGATGTCGCCGTGAGCCTGGAGGGCAAGTGCGCCGACGTCACCGTGCCGGAGAGCGTCACCGACGCCGCGATCACCGCCGCCGTGGTGGACGCCGGCTACGAGGTCAAGTCCATCGAGACCATCGCCTGACGTCTCCCCCGCGCCCCCAAGGGAAAGAAGCGCGCGCCGACGGATCATGCCGCCGACGCGCGTTTCTTCTTCTGGGGGAGTTTGAGGGGGCCCGCAGGCCCCCTCATCTTCCGTCGGCGAAGCCGACAGGGAAGGGCGCCCAACGCGCCAGCGTTGGGCGAGGGTGGGTGGGTGGGGCGTCAGCCCCCCGCCCCCCCCCCCCGCGTTTTTGCCCTTCAAGCGCGCCGCAAACCGCCGGGAAGCCGCAGGGAGGGGC
>CALWKN010000229.1 GCA_944381265.1 uncultured Clostridia bacterium | reverse complement strand
GAGGCCGTGGCGCACTACAAGGCGGAAAACCGCCTGCCCATCTTCGACCCTGCGCGGGAGCAGGCGCTTTTGAAGAAGAACAGCGCCTATGTGCATGACCTTCGCTACCTCCCCTATTACGAGCAGTTCCTCCGCCAGCTGATGGACCTTTCCAAGACCTACCAGGCCGCGCGCATCGGCGGCGGGCCGGTGGGGTATTTCGGCGCCGAGGGCTCGCACACGCACGTGGCGGAGCGGCACCTCTTCCCCGGGCGCAAGGCGCAGTCCTACTCTACGTTCGAGGAGATCTTCGAGGCGGTGGACCGCGGCGACATCGCCTGCGGCGTGTTGCCCTTTGAGAACTCGCACACCGGGGACGTGGGCAACATACTCGACCTGCTGAAAAAACACGACGTCTACATCTGCAAGATGTTCGACCTTAAGATCCGGCAGAACCTGCTGGGTCTTCCCGGCGCGCCCCTTTCCGGGGTGAAGACCGTCTATTCCCACCCCCAGGCGCTGATGCAGTGCCGGGAGTATTTGGCGCACCTTGGCGCGGAGCAGGTGAGCTCTGCCTCCACCTCCCTTGCCGCCAGGAACGTGCGCCAGTGGAACGACCCCAGCCGGGCCGCCATCGCCTCCGCCGCCACGGCGGAACTCTACGGCCTGTCTGTGCTCGCGCCCGACATCAACACCTCCGACGACAACACCACACGATTTATCTGCATCGCTAAGTCGATGGCCGAAAACGGCGATCGATTTAGCCTTTTGTTTACCCTGCGGCACGAGGCGGGGCAGCTGGCGCGCGTTCTTGACATCGTCAGCTCCCTGGGCTTTAACCTGGAGTGCATCAAGTCTCGGCCGCTGAAGAACGCTCCTTGGCAATATTATTTCTACATCGAGGTGGTCGGCGACCTGGCGGGCGCCGCCGCTTCCTCCCTGCTGGCGCAGCTGAAAGCCGTCTGCACGCAGACAAAGGTGCTTGGCACCTACGCGGTCGAGCGCGCGGACGCCTGACGACAATATAAAATCACGTCGGGGACGGTGGCAGCATCGTTCCCTTTTTTGTGGCAAAAAACTGTACGATATGGAAGGATGGTATGATGGACAGAATCGTTTCCCTCGGCGCGCGCTCCTACCCGCTGTACATCGAGCGGGGGAGCCTCGGCGCCCTCTCCCCGCGCGTGGATCTCCACCGCAAGGTGCTGCTGGTGACCGACGACGGCGTGCCGGAAGCGCTTGTGCGCACGGTGCTCGCCCAGTGCCCGCAAGGGGTCCTCGAGGTGCTGCCGCAGGGCGAAGGCAGCAAGAGCTTTGACGCCGCGCAGGCGCTCTGCGCGCGCATGCTGCGCGAGAACTTCACGCGCGGGGACCTGGCCCTGGCCCTTGGCGGCGGCGTGATCGGCGACCTGACCGGCTTTGCCGCCTCCATCTACATGCGCGGCATCGACTACGTCGGCCTGCCCACGACGACATTGTCGCAGATCGACTCCTCCGTCGGCGGCAAGACCGCGATCAACTTCCAGGGGGTAAAGAACATCGTCGGCGCCTTCCACCAGCCGCGGGCGGTGTTCCTGGACGCCGACGCCTTCTCCACACTGCCCCGCCGCCACTTCGTCAACGGCCTTGCCGAGGCGCTGAAGATGGGGCTGATCCTGGACCCGGTGATCCTCTCGCTGTTTGAACGGGAGGACTGGGAGTCCCACGTGGAAGAGATCGTGCGCCGGGCGGTGCTTGCCAAGGCGGACGTGGTGGAGCGCGACGAGACGGAGCAGGGCGAGCGCAGGAGCCTGAACTTTGGCCACACCATCGGCCACGGGATCGAGGCGGCGGCGGAGATGCACGGCCTGCTGCACGGCGAGTGCGTGGGGCTTGGCATGCTCTACTTCATCGAGAACGAGGCGCTGCGCCAGCGCACGCTGCGCATACTTACCCGCCTGGGCCTGCCGACGCGGGCCGACGTGGACCCCGAGAAGGTCTACGCCGCGCTCGTGCACGACAAGAAGGGCGACGGCTCCGGCGTGCGCGTGGTGGTGGTGGACGCGCCCGGCCACTACATTTTGCGCAAGATGGACTATGCCGCGCTGCGCGCGCGCGTGTTTTCGGGGGTGTAAGAGATGCGCAGCACATACGGCACGAACTTTTCCCTGACGCTCTTTGGCGAGTCGCACGGCCCGGCGGTGGGCTTTGTGCTGGACGGCCTGCCGGCGGGCATAGCGCTCGATTTGGACAACATCCGCGCCGCGCTCACCCGCCGCCGCCCCTCCGGCAAGATCTCCACGCAGCGGCAGGAGCAGGACGCCTTCCGCTTCCTCTCAGGCTTTTACAAGGGCCGCACCTGCGGCACGCCGCTGACCTTTGTGATCGAGAACAGCGCCCAGCGCTCGGAGGACTACGACGAGATGCAGTTCCTGCCCCGCCCCTCGCACGCGGACTACGCCGCCTTTGCCAAGTACGGCGGCTACCAGGACGCGCGCGGCGGCGGCCACTTCTCCGGCCGCATCACCGCGGGACTGGTCGCCGCCGGGGCGATCTTCCAGCAGATCCTCTCCGAGCACGGCGTCGCCATCGGCACGCACGTAGCGTCCTGCCGCGGCATCTGCGACCGCGGCTTTGACTGGGCGCACGTAAACGACGACCTATCCGCCCTGCTCTCCCCTGGCTTCCCGGTCCTGTCGCCTAAGGCGCGGCAGCAGATGCTGCTTGCCATAGAACAAGCGCAGAGCGAGGGAGACTCTTTGGGCGCGGTGCTGGAGACGGCGGTTTCCGGCCTTCCGGCGGGCCTTGGCGAGCCGTTCTTCCACTCGGTGGAAAGCGAGATCTCGCACCTGCTCTTCTCCATCCCGGCGGTAAAGGGCGTGGAATTCGGCCTGGGCTTCGGCTTTGCCGAAGGCACGGGCAGCGCCTGCAACGACGCCTTCGTCGCCCTTGCCCCCGGGCGCGCCGTGACGCGCACGAACTTCAACGGCGGCGTCAACGGCGGCATCACAAACGGCATGCCGGTGGTGTTCTCCACCGTGGTCAAGCCCACGCCGTCGATCTACAAGGAGCAGGACACGGTGGACGTGCGCACCGGCGAGCCGAAAAAGCTGCGCATCCGCGGGCGGCACGACCCGGCCATCTTCCACCGCGCCCGCGCTGTGATCGACGCCGCCGCCGCCATCGCGCTGTGCGACCTGTACTTTGGACGCTTCGGCTACCTGTGGGCCAGAAAGGAGGGGCCATGCGTTACGGTCTGATCGGCGAAAAGCTGGGCCACAGCTTTTCCAAGGTGATCCACGAAAAGCTCTGCGCCTACGAATACGAGCTCCTGCCCATGCCGCCGGAGGCGGTGGGGCCGTTCCTCACCCGGCGCGAGTTTTCCGGCATCAACGTCACCATCCCCTACAAGGAGACGGTGCTCCCCTATCTCTCCTACATCGACCCGGTGGCGCGGGAGATCGGCGCGGTGAACACGATCGTGCAGCGCGACGGCCTGCTCTACGGCTACAACACGGACGCGGCGGGCCTTACCGACCTTCTGCAGTCCAACGGCTTTGACCCGCGCGGCAGGACGGCGCTGGTCCTGGGCAGCGGCGGCACCAGCAAGACCGCCTGCGCGGTGCTGCGGCGCCTGGGCGCGGAAAAGGTCCTCGTCGTAAGCCGCCGCCCGCATGGGGAAAACCAGATCTCCTACGAGCAGGCCATTTCAAACTACGGCGATGCGCAGTGCCTGATCAACACAACGCCTGTGGGGATGTACCCGCAGATCGAGCTTTCGCCGCTGGACCTTGCCGCCTTCCCGCGCCTTGCCTTTGTGGCGGACGTGATCTACAACCCCTTGCGCACGCCGCTTTTGCAGCAGGCGGCGGAGCTCCGCATCCCAAATGCCAACGGTCTAAGGATGCTGGTGGCCCAGGCGCGGGCGGCGGCGGAGCGCTTCCTGGACGTGCGCATCCCGCCGAGCGAGACGGAGAGGGTGCTAAAAGCGCTGAACCTTGAGATGCGGTCGCTGGCGCTGATCGGCATGCCCTCCTGCGGCAAGACCACGCTGGGGAAGATGCTTGCCCAGCGCCTTGGGCGGGAGCTTGTGGACTTAGATGAAAAGATCGCAAGGGACGCCGGGTGCTCCATCCCGAAGATCTTCGCCCGCGAGGGCGAGACGGGCTTCCGCGCCCGGGAGACGCAGGCGCTGCGGCAGGTGGCGGGCAGGCAGGGCCTTGTGATCGCCACCGGCGGCGGCATCGTAAAGCGGCCGGATAACGTGCGGCTCCTGCGCGCCAACGCGCTGCTCTGCTTTGTGGAGCGGGACGTGCGCCTCCTGCAGGCAGAGGACCCCAGCCGCCCGCTCTCCACCAGCCGCGAAGCGCTGCGCCGGATGTACGAGGAGCGCCTGCCGCTCTACCGCGCCGCGGCGGACTTTACCGCGCACAACGACGGGCGCACGGAGGACGCCGCCCGCACCATCGAAACGACGTTTAAGGAGATGTGCCGATGAAATTCCTGATCTTAAACGGCCCGAACCTGAACCTCCTGGGGCTTCGCGAGCCGGACATCTACGGAAAACAGACCTATGCCGACCTAAAATCGTTTGTGGAAAGCGTCTGCGCGCGGGAGGGGATCGAGTGCGAGGTGCGCCAGAGCAACCACGAGGGCGTGCTGGTGGACTGGATCCAGGCCGCCTACGGCGCCTTTGACGCCATCGTCATGAACCCCGCCGCCTACACGCACACGTCCGTTGCCATATTGGACGCGCTTAAGGCCGTGTCTCTCCCGGCGGCGGAGGTGCATCTTTCCAACATCTACGAGCGGGAAGCGTTCCGCCACGTCTCCTACCCCGGCATGGCGTGCATAAAGACCGTCTACGGCAAGGGCTTTGCCGGGTACGAGGAAGCGATCTGTTTCCTCAAGAACCACCTGGAAGGGAAGGAATGATTTTATGATCATCTCGATGAAAAAGGGCGCGCCCCAGGAGGAGATCAACAAGCTCGTCCACTCCTTTGAGGAGATGGGCCTGTCCGTCACCGCCATCTACGGCGAGGACTACAACGTCTTTGGCCTGGTGGGCGACACCACGCATCTAGACGAGGCGCAGATCTCGGTCAACCCCTATGTCGACACCGTGACCCGCGTCTCCGCCCCCTACAAGAAGGTCAACCGCCTCTTCCACCCGGAGGACTCGGTGATCGACTGCGGCGGCGTGCGCATCGGCGGGCAGGAGAAGATCGCCATGATCGCCGGGCCCTGCTCGGTGGAGGGCCTGGAGCCGATCGTGGAGACCGCAAAGGCCGTGAAGGCCGCCGGGGCCACGATGCTGCGCGGCGGCGCCTACAAGCCGCGCACCTCGCCCTACGCCTTCCAGGGCCTGGGCACGGAGGGCATCCTCGACCTTGTGGAGGCCAAGAAGGAGACGGGCCTGCCCATCGTCTCGGAGCTGATGGCCATCGAGCACCTGGACGAGTTCGTGGAATACGTCGATCTCATCCAGGTGGGCGCGCGCAACATGCAGAACTTCGACCTGCTCAAGGCCCTGGGGAAGACGAACAAGCCGGTGCTGCTGAAAAGGGGCCTTGCCAACACCATGGAGGAATGGCTGATGAGCGCCGAGTACATCATGGCCGGCGGCAACGAGAACGTGATCCTCTGCGAGCGCGGCATCCGCACGTTTGAGAAGTACACCCGCAACACGCTGGACCTGTCCGTGATCCCGATCGTGAAGGAGAAGACGCACCTGCCCATCGTCATCGACCCCTCGCACGCCACCGGCGACTGGCGGCTGGTGGAGTCGATGTCCCTGGCCGCGGTGGCGGCGGGCGCGGACGGGCTGATCATCGAGGTGCACCCCTGCCCGGAGAAGGCCTGGTCGGACGGCGCGCAGTCGCTCACCCCGGCGCACTACGCCTCCGTGGTCAAGAAGGCGCGCCGCATCGCCGCGGTCATCGACCGCGAGCTGTGAGGGTGCGGCCATGATCGTCCGCATCTCCCCCGCAGCGCTTTCCGGCGCGCTGGCCGCGCCGCCGTCCAAGTCCCTCGGCCACCGGGCGCTGCTGTGCGCAGGCCTTGCCGCCGGGGAATCGACGCTCCTTGGCATCCCCGACTCGCAGGACATGCTGGCCACGCGCGAGGGGCTGTCCGCCCTGGGCGCGCAGACCACGCGCCTTAAAGACGGGTCCCTGCGCGTGCGCGGCGCGGGCTTCCCGCGGGAGTTTTCCGCCCCGCGCTCTGTCTTTTGCCGCGAGTCCGGCTCGACCCTGCGCTTCCTCATCCCGCTCTTTGCCCTCTCCTCCCAGGAGACGGTCTTTACCGGCTCGCCGCGGCTGATGCAGCGCTCGCAGAGCGTGTACGAGGAGCTGTTTGCCGCGCAGGGCCTGCCCTTTGTGCGCGAAGACGGGACTTTGCGCCTGCGCGGGCCCCTGAAGGGCGGCGAGCTGCGCCTGCGCGGCGACATCAGCTCCCAGTTCCTCACCGGGCTGCTGCTCGCGCTGCCGCTGCTGGAGGAGGACAGCGCGCTGTGCGTAACGCCCCCCTTCTCCTCCCGCGCCTATGTGGACTTGACGATGCAGATGCTCTCGCGCTTTCATGTGCGGGCCGGCTTTTCGGGCGAATACCGCCTGGAGATCCCCGGGCGTCAGCGCTACACGGCGCGCGACCTTGCGGTGGAGGGCGATTACTCGCAGGCCGCCTTCTTCGCCGTGGCCGGGGCGGTGCAGGGAAATGTGCGCCTTACGAACCTTGACCCCGGCTCCCTGCAGGGGGACAAGGCGATCCTGTCCATTCTCTCCGCCTGCGGGGCGCGCCTCTTTCCAGAGCCGGACGGCCTGCGCTTTGCCGCCGCGCCCGCGCTCATGGCGCAGGAGATCGACGTAGACCCCATCCCCGACCTCATGCCCATCCTCTCGGTGCTGGCGCTGTTCTGCCGGGGGCAGACGCGGCTCATGAACGCCGCGCGCCTGCGCGACAAGGAGAGCGACCGCCTCGCCGCCATGGAGGAGGAGCTGCGGCGCCTCCATTGCCGCGTTGCTTCCACGCGCGACAGCATGGCGATCGAGGGCTTTCTCCCTGCTTACGGCGAGACGGAGATGGACTGCCACAACGACCACCGGGTGGCGATGAGCCTGGCGATCCTGGCCACGCTCGGTCCTTCGCCCCTGATCCTGCACGGCGCGCAGGCCGTGGACAAGAGCTACCCCGCCTTCTTCCGCCATCTGCAGGCGCTGGGCGGGCGCGTGGAGGTGCTGGAAGCATGATGCAAGAGACGAAATTCCTGATCGTGGGCCTGGGGCTGCTCGGCGGCTGCTCCGCGCGGCGGCTGTCGCAGCTGGGGCACAGCGTCTGCGCGCTGGACGTAGACGAAGAGGCGCTGTCCTATGCCCTGCGCGAGGGCATCATACGCCGCGGCGCGGCCTACGATGCGCAGATGGTGCATGAGGCGGACGTCGTCATCTTTGGCCTCTACCCAAAGACGATGCTTTCCTGGCTGCGGCTCCACCAGGGGGACCTGCGCCCGGGAGCGCTGCTGACGGACGTCTCGGGCGTAAAGTGCGGCGTGGTGGACGAGGCGCAGTCCTTCCTGCGGGAGGACGTGGAGTTCGTCGGCGCGCACCCGATGGCCGGGCGAGAGCGCTCCGGCGTGCGCTTCAGCGACGCTAGGCTCTTCCGCGACGCGAACTTCCTCATCACCCCGACGGAGAAAAACACGCCGCAGGGCGTATCGGCGGTGCGCGAGCT
Organism: uncultured Clostridia bacterium; assembly: GCA_944381265.1. Lineage (GTDB taxonomy): Bacteria > Bacillota > Clostridia > Christensenellales > UBA1750 > Spyradocola. Next base: position 2,055 of record CALWKN010000229.1, on the reverse strand, counting down.
GGCGGAGATCCTCGGCTTTTCGCGCATCTCGGTGCTAAGCCCCGCGCAGCACGACGAGAGGATCGGCTTCCTCTCGCAGCTTACGCACGTCATCGCCATGTCGCTGATGAACTGCAACGACGACCCGGAGCTTGCCGCCTTCACCGGCGACTCCTTCCGGGACTTAACGCGCATCGCCCGCATCAACGACAAGATGTGGAGCGAGCTCTTCCTGCTCAACCGCGAGGTGCTGCTTCGCCAGATCGACGCCTTCTGCGAGGAGATGCAGGCGGTAAAGCGCGACCTTATCACGCAGGACGAAGCGGACCTGCGCGCGCGGATGCAGCGCTCCACGGCGCGGCGGGCGCAGTTTGACGAGGGGGCGAGGGCGCGATGAAGGGCGCGTTCCTGCGCGGCGCGCGCGACGGCGTGCCGATCTGCCTGGGCTATGTGTCGGTGGCCTTCGTCTTTGGGCTGCAGTGCGTGGACAGCGGCCTAACGCCCCTGATGGCGGCGCTGATCTCGATGACGAACCTGACCAGCGCCGGGCAGTTTGCGGGGCTGTCCCTGCTGCTGACGCAGGCGCCGCTGCTGGAGATCGGCGTCACCACGCTCGTCATCAACCTGCGCTATACGCTGATGTCGCTGTCGCTTTCGCAGAAGGTGGATCCGCGCATGACCACGCTGCAGCGGGCGCTGCTCTCCTTCGGCAACACGGACGAGGTGTTCGCCGTGTGCATGCAGCAAAAGGGCGTGGTGACGGCGCCCTATCTCTCCGGGCTGGTGCTGTGCGTGTACGTCGGCTGGGCGGCGGGGACGATACTGGGCGCGACGGTGGCGGGGGCGCTGCCGGAGATCGTGCGCTCGGCGCTGGGCCTTGCCATCTACGGGATGTTCCTGGCCATCATCGTGCCGCCGGCAAAAAAGATCCGCCCGGTGCTCTACGCGGTGCTGCTCAGCGCCGCCGTCTCCTCCCTGTTCTACTACACGCCCCTATTAAAGGAGATCTCGCGCGGCTGGGTGATCATACTGTGCGCGGTGGGCGTGTCGGCGCTGCTGGCCTGGAAGTTCCCGGTAAAAACCGAGGTGCGCGAAGCGCCGGGAGAGGAGGATGCGCCATGACGCCCTACTTCCTTGCCGCCGTGGCGGTGATGGCGGGGGTGACGTACCTTACGCGCATGCTGCCGCTGGTCGTGCTCAAGCGCCGCATCGAAAACCGGTTCTTCCAGTCCTTCCTCTACTACGTGCCCTACGCGGTGCTTGCGGCGATGACGATCCCGGAGGCGCTGCACGCCACGCAGAGCCTTCTCTCGGCGCTGCTTGGCATCGGCACGGCGCTGCTGCTCTCGCTAAAGGGCAAGTCGCTGCTGACGGTGGCGCTCGGCGCCTGCGCGGCGGTGTTCGTGGCAGAGCGGCTGCTGGCGCTGCTTCCCCTGTGACCGCATTTTAAGGAGGGAACACGATATGAACGCTGTGATCCGCGCCTACGCGCCGCGGGACGAAGAGGCGATGCGCGGCATCTGGAACGAGGTGGTGTGCTCCGGCGACGCCGTTCCCCAGGAGGAGGAGCTGACGAGGGAAGCGGCGGCGGCCTTTTTCGCCGCACAGACGCGCTGCGCCGTGGCCGAGGCGGGCGGCGAGGTGCTGGGGCTCTACATCCTCCACCCCAACAACGTCGGCCGCTGCGGGCACGTGGCCAACTGCAGCTACGCCGTGCGTATGGACTGCCGCGGCCGGGGCCTTGGCGAACTGCTCGTGCGCGACAGCCTCGCCGCCGCTCGGGCCCTGGGCTTTCGCGCCATGCAGTTCAACGCCGTCGTCGCGGGCAACACCCGCGCCCGCGCCCTCTACGAACGCCTGGGCTTCCGCACCGTGGGCGTCATCCCCGGCGGCTTCCGCCTGCCGGACGGCTCCTTCTCCGACACGGTGGTCTACATCTTCCCCCTCGCCTGACGGCGACAGCCCCACAAAGAGCACGAAGCAAAGCTTCGTGCTCTTTGTGGACCGGGGTGCGGGGGGCCTGTGGGGGAAGGGCGGGGTAAGGGCCGCCGTAAGGCGCCCCGCATCCCCTCCCTT
>CALWKN010000228.1 GCA_944381265.1 uncultured Clostridia bacterium | reverse complement strand
CCGCCGCTAGAATCATTTCCGTGCAAGCACTTCCCTGATCCCCGCTCGACTTGCATGTGTTAGGCACGCCGCCAGCGTTTGTCCTGAGCCAGGATCAAACTCTCAAATTTGATCTATTCGCTCAGCTCTCTCGCTGCGCTTCTTCGCTTGTTGTCCGTCTTGGAATCGACTTCGCTTATCCGAGATACTCAAGCTTCACGGCCAAAACCGCGATCTCTTTCTCTCTTGCCTTGTCTTTTTCCTCTTATGTACCGTTTTCAAGGTTCCCCGCCGTCAGTTCGTATCTCTCGCTGACAGCTTAGTTATAATACCACACCCGCCCCTCCCTGTCAACACCTTTTTCAAAAAAAATTGAACTTTTTTCGCCCCTCGTCCCGCGAGGCGCCAAAAATCCCGGAATTCAGGCAAAGATACGGGCGGCGGGACAAGCCCGCCGCCCGTTGTCTCAGCCGATCTCCGGCAGATTTTCCTTCGTCTCCTCGTCCATCACCGGCTCCAGCTCCTCCAGCCAGGCCGGGGGCTCCTCCTCGGTCTGCTCGCCGAGCCAGGCGATCATCTTCAGCGCGTACTCGGCGTTCTGCGTATAGGAGGTGCAGGCGATGTAGAGGTCGCGCGTGTCCACGCCCTGGTTGAGCAGTCCGTAGAGGCGCGCGGCGGAGATGCCGTAGATGTGCTCCTCGCCCGTGGTCTCCTCGTCGTAGTCCTGCTCCTCGGCGACGAACGTGCCGCCCTCCAGATCCTCCTCCGTAAATATGCCGTAGAGCGCGCCGCCCTCCTGCAGATCCTCATCCAGGGGCCGGAAGGCCTGCATGGAGGCAAAGGAGGTGAGCAGCTCGCGGTTGAGCAGGTAGACATCGCCCTCGCCCACGGCGATGACCACGGAGAGCTTGGTGTAGCCGCTGTAGTCGCCCTCGCCGGCGATGGACAGCGGGATGTTCTCAAATGTGATGCTCTCCATCTCCGGGAACTCCTCGTAGGCCTTCTGCTCGTAGTACTCCAGGACCGTGGAGGAGACGTAGTCGCCGGCGATGGTGACGTGGAGCGTCTTTTCCGGCGGGGGGACGTACTCGGTGGCGCGGTAGGCCATCTGCCAGCCGAAGAGCATCACCGCCGCCATCAGCACATAGGCCCACCAGGAGTAGGCGATGTGCTGGCGGATGTTCACCCATTTCAGGGGCGTGCGAATCATGTGCGTTTCTCCTTAATATATAGATGCGTTTTATGCCGCGGCCTTCCGCTAAGTGTCCTTCGGGTTTTCCCCGTCGGGGCTTGATTCCAGCTCCTCGCAGAGAGGCGGGGGATCGGCGCCGTCGTCGTCGACGAGCTCCAGCTCCTCCTCCGCCCCCTCTTCCAGGGGCGGCAGCGGGTACTCGGCCTCGTCCCCATCCTCCGCGCCCGGCTGCCAGGCGCGGCCGAAGTGCACGTCACGGAACAGTGCCGCAAGGCCGGTGATCTGCTTCAGGCGCAGGATCTCGTCCTTGTCCATGCCAAGGTGCTGGGCGATCCAGGCGTCGGAGCGGCCGATGTCGTGCAGCTCACGCACGATATTGCTCATGAGGTCGACCTGGTGGCTGCCGCGGGCGCGGTTATGGCGGATGGTGGAGGCCATGCGGTAGTCCAGGGGCTTGTCGATGACGGAGACGGGCAAACGACCGCCCTCGCGCTCGTAGATGTCGCGGTGGTCGAGCATGATGCGGTAGCGGTGGAAGCCGTCGACGATCACATAGCGGTCGTTTTCCTTGTCGTGGTAGCAGACGATGGGCATGGTGTAGCCGTCGATCTTGATGCTCTCGTAGAGCAGCTTCATCTCCGGCGGGGCCACGGCATTGGGGTTGTAGTCGTTGGGCGCGATCTTCTCGATCGGCACGGCGATCACGCCGTAGACGGGGCTGACGAACTTCTTCATAGGCTCTCCTCTTCCTCCAGGTCTTCGACGCTGCGGTACTTCTCCTCCAGCATATCGATGCGCATCTTCTGCTCGCGCGTAAGTCCAAAGCCCATGAAGCGGCAGTTGTGGTCGTTTTTCAGTATACAATAGCACATGCGCTTCCAGGAGGGGATGTCCTTGGAGGAGTGGATGTCGTCGGTGTGGTCGGGGATCTTGCCGATGAAGACCACGCGCGACTTATGGCCGCGGGCGTAGCTGGACACGCCGTTGCGGCGCACGTTGTAGCCGCCCTCGACCAGGTCGCGGATCACGTGCTCGGCAAGGCCGCCGCCCGTGCGGTGCCAGAAAGTGATCGAGGTCTGGAACTTGCGCACGTAGTTGTTGCGCAGGCGCGGCGGCAGCGTGGAGAGCAGGAAGCGCGTGTAGCTCTCCCAGGTGTGGCCCTTGGGGAGCGTGACGTTGCGGTAGCCCATGGCCTTGCTGCGGCCGTAGATGGAGGCGAAGTTCGCCCCCTGCACCCTGCCGACCAGGCGCGTCCAGATATCGGGGTCGATGACGCGGTAGAGGTTGAGCGCGTCCTTGGAATAGTCGTTAAAGGGCGAGGCCACGCGCATCTGCGAGGGCTTGAGCCCCGCCATGTAGTAGAGGTCGTAGAGGCGGTTGTAGGCGTAGCCGCGCAGGGCATTGGCGTGCCAGACGTCGCGGTTGCTCCAGTCGTACAAGGGCGACGCGCAGTAGACGTCCTTGAACTGCTGGGTGATCCAGCAGCGGCCCTTGTAGCCGTACTTCTTGTTGAGGAAGCCGCTGTAGCGCATCAGCGACTCGTCGGCGCGCATGCCGAGCAGGCAGACGGTCTTTCCCCCGCCGTGGGACAGGCGGTACCAGCGGCCGAACTGCCGGGACAGGTCCTCCTGGTGCATGCGGTAGCGGTAGGTGGTCACCGGGTTGTTTTTTAAGTTGATCACATAGTCGTGCTTTGGCATGGGGCGGACCCAGGCGTCTTCCTTCTCGTCGTCCCAGGGGTACCAGTACATCTCGTAGCTGGACAGCGCGGTGCGCGTGGCCATGGGCAGGCAGACCCAGTAGAGCTCGACGTTCTTCTCCTTCTCCAATCTTTGGAAGGTGCTCTCGACAAACTCCGTGGTGACGGTGTACTGCGCCTCAAAGTCCTGGTGGAAGACGCCGACGGTCTTGTTCGGGAAGTGCGCTTTCTGGAAGTCCAGCACGAGGTTGAGCAGCAGGCCGCTGTCCTTGCCGCCGGAGAAGGAGACGTAGAGGTTGTCAAACTCCGTAAACAGCAGACGCAGGCGCTCCTGTGCCGCGTCGTAGACATTGCAGGAAAGATACTCCTTCTTCATCGTTTCATCGCACTCCGAATCCCAAGCAGACGTTTGAGAGAATTATAGCACACTCGGGCCGCGCTGGCAATTTCCATTTCTACAAGAAAGTTAAAAAACCTGGAGCACGAAGAACTTCAGGTACCGCGTCTCCGGGGCGGCGAGCAGCACCGGGTGGTCGCGGCCCTGCGTGCGCTCCTCGACGACGCGCACCTGGCGATGGGCGTCGCGGGCGGCGTCCAGCAGCATATTGGCAAAGCTCTCCCGCGAGACGTGCTGGGAGCAGGAGCAGGTGACGAGGTAGCCGCCCTCGGGCAGCATCTTCATGGCGCGCAGGTTGATCTCCTTATAGCCGCGCAGCGCGCCCTCCACCGCGCCGCGGGTCTTGGCAAAGGCGGGCGGGTCGAGTATGATGACGTCGAAGCGGCGCTTTTCGTCGTAATAGCGGCGCAGAAGGTCGAAGGCGTTTTCCGCCACGAACTCGACGTTCGTAAGGCCGTTGAGCTCGGCGTTGCGGCGGGCGACGGCGCAGGCGTCTTCGGAGACGTCCACGCCCGTTACGTGCGATGCGCCAAAGCTTGCCGCGTGCAGGGCAAAGGATCCGGTGTGCGTAAAGCAGTCGAGCACCTCTTTTCCCGGCACGAGGGGGCGCAGGGCGGCGCGGTTCTCCTTCTGGTCGAGGAAGAAGCCGGTCTTCTGGCCGTGCGCCACGTCCACCAGAAAGCGGACGCCGTTTTCCCGCATCTCCACAAGCGTCGGGAACGTACCGCGGGCAAAGCCGGTCACGAGCGGCAGGCCCTCCTTTTCGCGCACGGGCACGTCGTCCCTCCGGTAGACGCCGCGGCAGCCGGTGATCTCCATCAGCGCGTCCAGGATCTCCTCGCGCCAGCGGTCGATGCCAAGGGCCAGCGACTGCATGACGCAGACGTCGGCGAACTTATCGATGATCAGCGCCGGCAGAAAGTCGCTCTCGGCAAACACCAGGCGGCAGGAGTCCAGGTCGCAGAACTCCCTTCGGTAGTCGTAGGCGCGCTGCAGGCGGCGGAAGAAGAAGTCGCGGTCGATGGGCTCGTCGCAGCGCGTCAGCAGGCGCAGCGTGATCATGGAGGCGGGGTTGTAGTAGGCGCGCCCGAGGAAGCGGCCGCGCGCGGCGTAGAGGTCGACCACGTCGCCGGGGTTGGCGCTCGCCTCCACGCGGTCGATGTCGCTGCGAAAGACCCAGGGGTGGCCGGACTCCGTGCGTCGCTCGCGCCCGGGCTTAAGATACGCTTTTGGCATGGGATTCTCCTTTGCATAAGGCTCGCAGGCTGTTCGCCCGCGCTTCCCCTCTATTATGCGCCATTTTTCGCGAAACTGCAAACCTTTTCGCGGGCGGGGGTGCGTCGGGCTTCGCCCTCCGCCCTCCCCCGCCCGCCCACCCCTTTCCGCGCCCTGCGGGCGCGGAAACAAGCGGGGGCTGCGCCCCCGCTTGAGACTGTCGAAAGAGTAGAGCTGTTCGCTTGGGGATGCATGAAGGGGCCGCAGCCCCTTCATC
>CALWKN010000227.1 GCA_944381265.1 uncultured Clostridia bacterium | reverse complement strand
ACAAGTCGACGGCAAAACGGTGTACTACCACGTGGAGGAGGTCACGCCGGTGCCCGGGTTCCATGTGATCTACTCGATGAACAACTCCGACGGCGTGCAGGCGGGCGAGCTGGTGGTGATCAACCAGGCGTCCGGCTACGTCCTGCCGGAGACGGGCGGGCCGGGGACGCGGAAGATCGCGGCGGCGGGCGCGCTGCTGCTCCTGCTGTCCGCGGCGGGGCTGCTGCTGCGCGCCGCCCGCCGGCGGGGAGCGCACCGCCCGTGACCGCCCCCCGAAAAACTCCCCGCTTTCCCCGCCGTTCCCGCGGCGGTTCCCATACCTACACCACAAACGAAAGGAAGAGTCCCAACGATGAAAGCAACCCGGAAGCTCCTGGCTCTGCTGCTCGCCCTGCTCCTGACGGCCGCCCTCACCGTCCCCGCCCTCGCGCAAGGGGGGGGCGATCCCTCGACGAGCCCCCAGCCCGCCGCCGCCTACACCATCACCATCCAAAACAACAAGCCTGGCCACACCTACCAGGCCTATCAGGTCTTCGCCGGCGCCCTGTCCGGGAGCGAACAGACCGGGTACGTCCTCTCCAACATCCAGTGGGGCACCGGCGTCAACGGCGAAGCTCTGCTGGCAGCCTTGAAGAGCAACACCACCATCGGCTCCAACTTCACTGACTGCACCACCGCCGCCGACGTGGCGAAGGTGCTGGCTGGCTTCGAGAGCAACAGCGCCAACCTGGACGCCTTTGCCAAGGTGGTTGCCGCTAACCTCGGCACCGCCACCGGCACCAGCGTACAGGGCGATGGCAACTACACCATCAGCAACCTCCCCGCCGGTTACTACTTCGTGAAGGACAGCGCTGCGGTCACCGGTCAGGACGCGCAGACCAAGTTCATACTGAATCTGACCGACAATCAGACCGTCACTCCCAAGTCTGGCACGCCGACCGTGGACAAGCAGGTGCAGGACGAGACTGCCGACGCCGAAGCGGGTGCTAGCGATGGCTGGGGCGAGACCGCCGACCACGCGATCAACGAGAGCTTCCAGTTTAAGCTCATCGCCAAGATCCCCGACGACGCGGACATGAACGCCTACGAGCACTACTATGTGAACTTCGTGGATACCTGGTCTGCTGGCGTCACCTTCGAGGAAATTGTATCCGTCACCGTGAACACGACGGAGCTGAGCGAGGGTCAGTACACCGTGACGCCCGAAAATCCCACCTCCGGCACGCCGATGAACATCACCATTAACGACATCATTCCCCATCTGGGCGATGGCAACGACCTGGCGGGCTCCACCGTCACTGTCATCTACAAGGCCCATCTAAACGAGAACGCCTATGTGAACAATGCCTCCGGCGTCACCGAGAACAAGAACGCCGTGAAGCTGGAATTCTCCAACAACCCCTACTGGAACGGTGAAGGCACGCCGGACAAGGGCGAGACCCCCGAGGACACGGTTTGGGTGTTCACCTATCGGGTCAACAACACCAAGGTTGACGCCAGCAACGAAAACAAACCCCTACCCGGCGCGGGCTTTAAGCTCTACAGCGACGAAAACTGTGAGCAGGAGATCACGCTGATCTACGACGACACCAAGCAGGCCTACCGTCCGGTCAAGGGCGAGGAGCAGGGCGTTGAGATGACTTCCGCTGAAACCACTGGTGCTTTCAATATCATCGGTCTGGACGCGGGAACCTATTACCTGAAGGAGACCACTGTCCCTGCTGGCTACAACGAGATGTCTCCCAATCCCTTCGTTGTGACCATCAGCGCTACGCACGTTGAGAGCAATGGCACTGCCAACGTGACGCTAGACGCAGATACCTCCACGATGACCAATGAGATCGCCAACAACAAGGGCGCGACCCTGCCCGAGACCGGCGGCATGGGCACGACGATCTTCTACATCGTCGGCGGGCTGCTGGTGGTCGGCGCGGGCGTGCTGCTCGTGACCCGCCGCCGCATGAATGGCGAGAGATAATTCCCTGCACGACAAGCGCTGTGGCTGGGGGCACAAACGCCCCCGGCTCACAGCGGCAAGGAGAGCCCTAGGATGAAGAGCAAGACCGTGACGTTTCTTTTGGCGCTGATTTTTGTCATAGGGCTGTCCCTGCTGCTGTACCCGACAGTCAGCGACACCTGGAACTCGCTGCACCAGTCCCGCGCCATCGCGGGGTATGCCGAGGCGGTGGCGGAGATGGACAACACGCAGTACGAGAAGCTCTGGCAGGACGCCGTGCGCTACAACGCGGCGCTGATAGGGGACGAGGACCGGCTGCGGCCGACGGAGGCGGACACGGCGCGCTACAACGCGCTGCTGGACGCCGCCGGGAACGGCATTCTCGGCTACATAGAGATCCCGGCGATCGACGTATCGCTTCCCGTCTACCACGGCACGGCGGACACGGTGCTGCAGATCGCCATCGGGCACATCGAGGGCACGTCGCTGCCGGTGGGCGGCCCCGGCACGCACTGCGTGGTATCCGGGCACCGCGGCCTGCCGTCGGCAAAGCTGTTCACGGACCTGGACAAGCTGGCGGTGGGGGATGTGTTCCTGCTGCGCGTGCTGGACGAGGTGCTGACCTACGAGGTGGACCAGATCCACATCGTGGAGCCGCACGAGGTGGAGCTGCTTGAGATCGAGCCGGGGGAGGATCTTTGCACGCTGATCACCTGCACGCCCTACGGCGTGAACTCGCACCGGCTGCTGGTGCGGGGGCACCGGGTGGAGAACGAGGAGACGGCGAGCAGCGTGCGCGTGACGGCCGACGCGATGCAGATCGACCCGATACTGGTGGCGCCGGCGGTGGCGGCGCCGATGCTGCTGCTGCTCCTGTGCGGCATGCTGCTGCGCACGAGGCGGCGATAAAAGCCCGAGAGGAAAGGGGTAAGGGAGAATGAAGAGACGGCTGCTGGCGCTGCTGCTCATGCTTTTGCTGCTGCCGCAGGGGAGGGCGATGGCGGCGGAGGAAGGCTCGATCGCGGTGCAGTTCGCGAGCGTCGGGGGCGCGGCGTTCCGGCTCTACCGCGTGGGGGAAGCGGAGGAGAGCGGGGCGTTCTTGCTCAGCGGGGCATTTGCCGACTACGCGGTGGCGCTCGACGCGCAGGACAGCGCGGCCTGGCGCGCGGCGGCGCAGGCGCTGGCGGGGTACGCGGCGCGGGATGCTCTTACGCCCCTGCAGGTGGAAAAGACGGACAAGAGCGGGCGGGCGGTGTTTTCCGGGCTGAGCCGGGGGATATACCTGATCGTGGGCGAGCGGTCCACGTCGGGGAACACGGTGTACGAGCCCGCGCCGCTGCTGGTGTTTCTGCCCTTTGTCGGGGAGGACGGGGGCTGGGAGATGGCGGCGGCGGTAAACTGCAAGTACGAGAGCGAGACAAAGCCGGGGCCGGGGGCGACGGTGGACCGGCATGTGCTCAAGGTCTGGCGCGACGGGGACGGAAGCGAACGCCCGGCGCGGATCGAGGTGCAGCTCCTGCGCGACGGGCGGGTGTATGACACGGTGGTTCTGAGCGCGGAGAACAACTGGCGCTACACGTGGGAGGACCTGAGCGCGGGGTATGCGTGGAGCGTGGTGGAGAAGGCGGTGCCGGATGGGTATGCGGTGTCCGTTGGGCGCGAGGGGATCACGTTCGTCGTGACGAACAGCAGGCCGTATGAGGAGCCGGAGGAGCCCGGCGGCGGTGGCGGCGGCGGGAAACTGCCGCAGACGGGGGCGCTGTGGTGGCCGGTGCCGCTGCTGCTGTGCGGCGGGGCGCTGCTGCTGGTGCTGGGCATTGGGAGGCGGCGGCGTGCGCGCTAGGGGAAAAATGCGGCCGGGGACGGTTTTGCTGCGGTGCGGGGCGGCGATGGTGGGCCTTGCGCTGCTGCTGAGCGCGTTCAACCTCTGGGACGCGAATCGCGCGGGGGAGGCGGCGGAGCGGGCGCTGGAGGAGATCCGGGCGCTGCCCGCGCCCAAGGTCACGCCCACGCCGCGGGAGGAGGCGGTCGCGGCGGCGTCGGCGGTGATCGCGGACTACGAGCTGGACCCGGAGCGCGAGATGCCGACGGCGGAGGTCGAGGGCGAGAGGTATGTCGGCGTGCTCTCCATACCGGCGCTGGAGCTGGAGCTGCCGGTGATGGCGGAGTGGAGCTATCCGCGCCTGCGGAAGGCGCCTTGCCGCTACGCGGGCACGGCCTATCGCGCCGGGTTCGTCATCGCCGCGCACAACTACAGCGCGCACTTTGGCCGCATCGACGAGCTGCGGCCCGGCGACCGCGTCGTGTTTACGGATGTGGACGGCAGCGGCTTTGCCTACGACGTGGTCGAGGTGCAGACGCTCGCGCCCACGGCCGTGGAGGAGATGCTCGACGAGGCCTGGGACCTGACGCTCTTTACCTGCACGCTCGGGGGCGCGACGCGCATCGCCGTGCGCTGTGCCGCCGCCTGAGGGGGCGGGGGAGCGCGAGGGGGCGAAGCCCCCTCGCCCCCCGGTCAACACAGGGCACGAAGCTATGCTTCGTGCCCTGTGTGGGGCTGTCGGCGAAGCCGAATCGCGCTCTTTCCAAGGGGGCGATGCCCTTAGCCGGATCGTCGTTCTATCGGGTTTTGAGCGCCTGCCGCGCCTCGGTGCGGAGGTAGTCCAGGAGCTCGGACAGCGGCAGCGGCGCGCAGTGGCTGAGCAGGCAGGTGCAGGGCGGGAAGCGCTGCAGTGCCGCGATCAGCGCCTCCAGGTTTTCTTCTGTCGCCTGGCCGGGGTCGGAAAAGTCGACGCTCGGCGCATCGCCCAGGAACAGCGCGCTTTCCCCCGGCAGGAACAGCGCCGCGCTGTCGGCGGAGTGCGGCGAGGGCAGGGGGAAGATCTCCGCCGCGACGCCGCCCAGGTCCAGGCGAAGCGGGCCGTCAAAGGCGATGTCCGCCGCGCGCACGCGGGGCGCGGACGCCGCCTCGCGGTACTCTAGGGCGAAAAAGGGGTCGTCGCGCCGCCTCGCCGCGAACCAGCCCGGGTCGCGCGCCTGCACAGCGAGCGCCTCAAGGGCGGCGCAGGCGGCTTTCGTCGCCAGGGAAAGGCCGTGGATGTGCGACAGGCCCAGGCTGTGGTCCAGATGCCAGTGCGTCAGCAGCGTAAGGTCCGGCGGGGGGAGGTTCTGCGCCCGAAGCGCCGCGGCAAAGGCGTCCGCGTGCGCCGCGGAATAGCCCGCGTCCACCGCCAGGGCAAGGCGCGTCCCGCGCACATAGCCTAGCAGCGGCCGGTCCCGCTCGGCCTCATGCGGCAGATAGAACAGGTTCTCGCTGAGAGGGAGGAGCTTCATGCGCCGCCTCCTTCCCGGCGGGCGCGGAAGAAGGCGGTGAGCTCCGCCTGGCACTCCCGGCGCAGCACGCCGCCGATCGCCTCCACATGGCCGCCGAAGGCCTCGTCCAGGTGCAGCGCGTAGCGGCTGCCCAGCGCTCCCTGCTTTTCGTCAAAGGCGCCAAAGACCACGAGCTGTGGGCGCGCCTGCACGATGGCCCCGGCGCACATCGGACAGGGCTCCAGCGTCACATACAGTGTGCAGCCGGGCGGCAGGGCCCAGCGCCCGAAGACCGCCCCGGCGCGGCGCAGCGCCAGCAGCTCGGCGTGGGCGGAGACGTCGCGCAGCGCCTCGCGCTCGTTGCGGGCGCAGGCGATCTCCCGGCCGTTTTGCACCAGCACCGCGCCCACCGGCGTCTCGCCCGCCTGCGCCGC
>CALWKN010000226.1 GCA_944381265.1 uncultured Clostridia bacterium | reverse complement strand
AACGGTTCCGTAGGAACCGTTTCCGGTATCCGGCGCGTTGTGCGCGCAGCGCGCGGCGCGCCGGATGTCACTCGAAAAAATGCAAACTTGCATTTTTTCGAAGCGTGTCGACTTTGTCGACACGCTCCGGGGCCGCAGGCCCCTTTCTCTCTATATACCCCAAAGAGGGCTCTATGAAAAAATGCAGACTGGACAGCGCCAATCTGCATTTTCTCTGCTTGTACACGCTACGTTCTCTGCACGCGCTTCCCTGTGGGGTGCGCTCGCCTTGAAAAAATGCAGACCTGCATTTTTTCCTTGTCTTAGAGGCCGTAACGCTTCTTGAAGCGGTCCACGCGTCCGCCGGTGTCCACGAGCTTCTGCTTGCCCGTGAAGAACGGGTGGCACTTGGAGCAAATTTCGACCTTCAGCTCGGGCTTGACCGAACCGGTCTCAAACGTATTCCCGCAGGCGCAGCGCACGATGGCCTTGCCGTACTTGGGATGGATCCCTTCCTTCATGTTATCTCACCTCTTTCAAACCACAGTATGTCTGTGCGTTGATAACATCGACAGCGTATCTAGTCTACCATGCGCCAAGCATTTTTGCAAGCGCTGCGCAAAATTTAACAAAAAACTAGTCCTCCAGCGCCCGGCGCACCTCTTCCTCAAAGTCGTCGCCCGCGCCCCAGTCGAAGAAGTCGAACAGGCCCTGCTTGGTGCCGGCGCTGGCGGCAAAGACCTTGGTACTGCCTGTGAGGTCGTCCAGGCTTACGCACAGGGCGCAGTGGTTGCCGGCGCGCATGTAGTACTTGTCAAACAGCAGCGTCACGCACTGCGCGCCGTCGGGGGCGCGGGAGGCGCTCTGCGCCACGAGCTCGGCGGAAAAGGAGCCGTTTACGATGGCGTCCGTGACGCGGCGCGCGGCTTCCTCCACGGAAAAGCGGGTCCGAAACGAAAGGGCCATGGGGTCTTCTCCTTTCTTTTGCGCTATTCAAAGAGCAGCACGCCCAGCGCCGCGTAGACCGCGGCGTCCACCGCGTCGCCGTCCGGCAGGCCGCACTCCCTTCGAAAGGCGCGCACCGCGGCGCGCGTGTACGGGCCGAAGCGCCCGTCCGGCTCGCCCAAGAGGTAGCCCTTGCGGATGAGGCGGGCCTGCACCTCGGCCACGTCGCTGCCGGTGTCGCCGGGGGAGAGCGTGCGCAGGGCGCTGCCCAAGGGGCCGTAGGGGCCGCGCTCGATCAGCACGCGGCTGCCCAGGGGCACCTTGTCAAAGAGCGCCTCGATGTCGGCGTTGCGCAGCCGCACGCAGCCGTGCGACACGGCAAGGCCGACGGAGGCGGGCGCGTTGGTGCCGTGTATGCCGTAGACGCCCCAGGGCACGCTCAATCGCAGGAAGTGCGCGCCAAAGCCGCCGCCCCAGCCCGTGTGCTTTTCGCTCACGGTAAAGACGCCAAGGGGCGTGGGCGTGTCCGGCGCGCCCACGGCGCAGGGGTAGAGCGCGGCCCGCTCCCCGTCCACACAGAGGGCGAGCGTGCGCGCTTCGGCGTCGATGACGAGCAGCACGCCCGGCGCGCCCTTCGCCTTGGCGGCCGCCCCGGTGCAAAGCGCCAGCGCCAGCAGCAGCAGGACCGCAAGCAGCCGCTTCCCCACGCGCGTTTTCCCCCTTTCCCTTACGGAAAGAGTCTATGCGTTAGGGGCGGATGTCCAGCACCTCTATGCCCTGCAGCGCCCGCTGGATCAGCGTTTCGCCGTCCAGGAGCTTCTCGCTCTCCTCCAGCTGCTCCACGCGCGGCTTGGTCTGGGGGTGGCGGGGGGTGAAGATGGTGCAGCAGTCCTCATAGGGCAGTATGGAGGTCTCGTAGGTGCCGATGCGCTCGGCGTAGTCCATGATCTCCGTCTTGTCAAAGCCGATCAGCGGCCGGAAGACCGGCAGCGTGCAGACGGCGTTTGTGCAGGTCAGGCCGTCCATGGTCTGGCTGGCCACCTGGCCGATGGATTCGCCGGTGATGAGCGCCTGGCAGCGGGCGCGCCGGGCCACGCGCTCGGCGATGCGCATCATGTAGCGGCGCATGAGCACGGTGAGCTGGCTGTCCGGGCACTTCTGGTAGAGCTCCTGCTGGATCTCGGTGAAGGGGACGATGTGCAGGCGGATGGGGCCGGCGTAGGCGGACAGCAGGCGCGCAAGGTCTATCACCTTCTGCTTGGCCTGCTCGGAGGTAAAGGGGAAGGAGTGGTAGTGGACGCAGTGCAGCTGCACGCCGCGCTTGGCGATCATGTAGCCGGCAACGGGCGAATCGATGCCGCCGGAGAGCAGCAGCATGGCCTTGCCGCCGGTGCCCACCGGCATGCCGCCCACGGCGGGGATCTTCTCCACGTAGAGATAGGCCCGCTCGCGGATCTCGATGCTCAAATCGTGCCGGGGCTTGTGGACGTCCACCTTCAGGTCCGGGCGGGCGCAGAGCACGCGGTAGCCGATCTCCTCGTTGATCTGCATGGAATCCAAGGGGAAGCGCTTGTCCGCGCGCCGGGCCACGCACTTAAACGTGCCGGTGCAGCCCTGCATCAGCGCCACGGCCTCGCGGGCGATGACGTCCATGTCCTTGTCGCACTCCACCACGGGGCTCACCGAGTGCACGCCAAAGACGCGGGTCACGCGGCGCACGACCTCGTCCATGTCCTCGATGTCGCGCAGGAAGATGCGCCCCTGCGTCAGCTCCAGCGTGCAGGGCGTGCCCTCCAGGCTCTTTCGCAGGTTGCGCACCAGGGCCTTGATGAAGAAATTGCGGTTGTCGCCCTTGAGGAAGATCTCGCCCATGCGGACGAGCAGAACGTTCTTTTTCATACTCCGATTCTCCTTGTCTTCAGCGGCGGCGGAAGGCGCGCAAAGCCGCGACGCAGCGGGCGATGGCCGACGCCGCTTCGTCCATCTCTTCCTCCGTGTTTAAGGGGCTGAGGGAAAAGCGCAGCGCCCCGTCGATCTGCTGCGGCGTGCGCCCCATGGCGGTGAGCACGTGGGACTTGCTCTTCTTGTGCGAGGCGCAGGCAGAGCCCGTGGCGCAGAGCACGCCCTCGCCCTCAAGGGCGTGGAGCAGCACCTCGCCCTTGACCGGGAAGGTGAGGTTGAGGATGTGCGTGCCCGTCTCCGGGCCGTTTAGGGCGGCGTCCGGCACGCCTTGCCGCACGGCGGCGAGCAGGCGGCCGCGCAGGGCCTCGGCGCGGGCGGCGGGGTTTTCCAGGGCCCGGAACGTCTCCACCGCCGCCAGCAGCCCGGCGATGCCGGGGACATTCTCGGTGCCGGAGCGCAGGTTCTCCTCCTGCCCGCCGCCAAAGACCGTGCACAGCGGCCGGGCGTTTTTCCCCAGCAGCAGCGCGCCCACGCCTTTGGGGCCGTGGATCTTGTGGCCGGAGAGCGTGTAGAGGTCCACATGGTCGCGCTCCATGTGCAGCGGCGCGCGAAGATACCCCTGCACGCCGTCGACGTGGAAAAGGGCGCGCGGATTCTTCTCCTTGAGGCGGCGGCCGATCTCCCCGATGGGCATGTGCGCGCCCACCTCGTTGTTGACCTGCATGACGGAGACCAGCGCGGTGTCGGACGTCACGGCCTCCAGCAGCGCCTCCACATCCACCACGCCCTCGCCGTCCACGCCGATGTAGGTGACGCGGTGGCCCAGGCGCTCCACCTCCGCCATCGTCTCCAGCACCGCCGGGTGCTCGACCTGCGTGGTGATAAAGTGCCCCTTGCGGCCGCGCAGGGCGCGAAGCGTGCCAAGGATGGCCAGGTTGTCGGCCTCGGTGCCGCCAGAGGTGAACACGGCGCGGCCGGAGCAGCCGGCGCTGTCCAGCAGGGCGCGCCGGGCCTTTGTCAGTATCGCCCCGGCGCGCATGGCGGGCGCGTAGAGCGCCGAGGGGTTGTAGAAGTCGTCGGTGAGCGTCTCGGTCATGGCCGCGACGACGCTGGAAAAGGGGCGCGTCGTGGCGCTGTTGTCCAGATAGATCATTTTCCCATCCCCGTTTCGCAAAAAGAAGGCTTTGCGCCTTGCCTTTCAGTATGCCACACTTTGCGCCCGGCGTCAATCGCGGCAGGGCGAGGCAAATTGTCAATTTTGCGAAAAGGCCTTGCAAATGCAGCGGGGGCGTGGTAGAATACTTCTGTTATGAATTGCAGTTTCCACCTGAAGGAGGTGTTCGCAAAATGGGGAAGATCTGTGAGGTCTGCGGCAAGGGCGTCATGTCCGGCAACCACGTCGCCCACTCTAAGAAGGCGACCCGCCGCATCTGGGCTCCCAACACGCAGAAGGTTCGCGTGGTGGTGGACGGCACGCCCAAGTCCATGTTCGTCTGCACGCGCTGCCTGCGCTCCGGCAAGGTTGTTCGCAACGTGTAACGACACGCGATACAGGAAAAAACACGACCGCGGGGGATCTCCCCGGGCCGCGTTTTTTTCGTTTTGGCGCATTTTTCGCTACCTGCGCCTGCAAAAGAGCAGCGCCGCGCCGGCGAGCGTCAGGATCGCGCCCAGGGCGCAGAGCAGCCAGGCGGGCAGAAAGCAGAACAGCAGCAGCGTCAGCCCCGCCAGGCACAGCACGAGCGCCGGCGCCGGGTTGTTGCACATATGGCCCGCCCCCCTTCTCTGTTTAAGGGGTATGCGGCGGGGGCGCCTCTCATGCCGGGTGCGGGTGGAAATGCAGCACCAGCGCCCAGCCCTTGTGCACGGCGATGTGCGCCTGCGGCTCGGTGAGCACGTTGCTCACGCCCA
>CALWKN010000225.1 GCA_944381265.1 uncultured Clostridia bacterium | reverse complement strand
CGGCCCGTAGGGCCGCTTTCCTTTATCCGCCCCCGGCCGTGCCCGAAGGGCACAGGGGGCGGATGTCACTCGAAAAAATGCAAACTTGCATTTTTTCGAAGCGTGTCGACTTTGTCGACACGCTCAGGCCCCGCGCCAAAGCGGGGGCCGTATGAGGCATTGTCTTAGATGGCAAAGCGCAGCACGTTCCAGGACAGCGGCGGCAGCGCGACGTTCATCTCGCCCTTTTCGCAGGCGCCCAGGGGCGCGGTGTGCGGCAGCACCTTCTCCGGCTCGGCGAACGTGTTCTGCGCAAACAGGTCGCCGTCCAGCACGATGTGCTCCACCGGCTTAAGAGCCGCAAAGGAGCGCGCGCTCAGATGCAGATCCACCGTATCCTTTGCCAGGTTCAGCGCGAACACCGTCATCTCGCCCTTCTCCTCGTCAAACGTCGCCGCGGCGGTGAGCGCGTCCACTTCGCCCTTGTCGGTGACGATCTTCGGGGCCTTGAGCAGCGGGCGCAGCGCCTCCCCGCGGCCAAAGAGCGAGGCGTGCAGGAAGGGATAGTAGGTCGTCTGCGCGTAGGCGCTCTTGCCCGGCTCCGTCATCAGGATCGCCAGGCAGTTCACCAGCTGCGCCAAGCACGCCATGCGCACGCGGTCGGAGCGGTTGATCATCGTGCACAGCAGGCCGCCGACGCACAGCGCGTCCATGACGTTGTAGGTCTGCTCCTCCAGGTGCGGCGCGACGCCCCAGGGCTTCTTCTCGCTGTAGGCGCCGTACCAGGCGTTCCACTCGTCCAGGGAGATCTTCATCACCTTCTTGGAGCGCTTGAGCGCCTTGACGTAGTCCGCCGCGGCGATGCCCGCGCTGAGGAAGGCGTCCAGATCCGCATACGAGGACAGGTATTCCGTCACATCGCCCTTGTAGGCGTAGTAGCGGTGCATGGAGATGAAGTCCACGTTGTCATACGTCCACTCCAGCACCTTGCGGTCCCACTCCGGATAGGTGGCGATCTCCGCCGAGGAGGAGCCGCAGGCCACCAGCTCGATCGTGGGGTCCACCCACTTCATCATCTTCGCCGCCTCATTGGCGATGTGGCCGTACTCGTCTGCGGTCTTGGCGCAGGTCTGCCAGGGGCCGTCCATCTCATTGCCCAGGCACCAGACGCGGAAATCGTGCGGCGCCTTGTGGCCGTTGGCGATGCGCAGGTCGCTCCAGTAGGTGCCGCCGGGGAAGTTGCAGTACTCCACCAGGTCCGCGGCCTGCTGCGGCGTGCCCGTGCCCAGGTTCACCGCCACCATGGCGCTGGTGCCCGCCTTCTTGCACCAGTCGGCGAACTCGTCGATGCCGAACTGGTTCGTCTCCAGGCTCTTCCAGGCGTAGTCCAGGCGGCGCGGGCGCTGGTCCTTGGGGCCGATGCCGTCCGTCCAGCGGTAGCCGGAGACGAAGTTGCCGCCCGGATAGCGGATGATCGGGATCTGCAGCCGACGGATCAGCTCCATGACGTCGCGGCGGAAGCCCTGCTCATCCGCGCTGTCGTGGCCGGGCTCAAAGATGCCCGTGTACACCGCGCGCCCCAGGTGCTCGATGAACGAGCCGTAGAGCCTCTCGTCGATCCTGCCCAGCGAAAAATCCTTGTCCAGCGTAAGTTTCCCCTGCATATTCCATTCCTCCTCAGTCTTTGTAGCCGATGTATTCGTAGTCCACGACCTTGCCTTCGTCGTCGGTCTTGGCCTCCACCAGGTGCACGCCTTCTTCTGCGATGCGCTTGTCCGCGTAGAGCCGGTAGAGCAGGTCGCCCGCCCGCAGGCGCACGTCCTTGTCCTCAAAGCGCACCATGTCCACCAGGCGCTTGACCAGCACCGGGCGCGTGTTGCCGTGCCGCGCCAGGGCGTAGGCCGCGTCCACGCTTGCCGCCTTCGTCTGCACGAACCACATCAGCAGCGCGCTGCGCGCGTTGTCGCGGTCCAGGCGCTCCAGCAGCGCCACGATGTACTTCCAGTGCCCCTGCTCCATGCGGTTCAGGCAGGCCATCAGCGACTGCCCGAACTCGTCGGCCGAGGCCGGCGGCATCACCTCAAAGAGTATGTCCAGCAGCTCCTCGTTCGGCATGCACTCCATCAGCAGCACCACGCGCTCGACGTCGGAAAAGTCCTCGCCCACATAGCCGGCCAGCGCTTCCTCGCCCGCCTGCCCCTTGGAGGCCAGGGCGTGCGCCGCCTGCACGCGCAGGCGCACCGGCGCCTTCTCTCGGCTGCGCAGAAAATGGTGCAGCGCCTTCACCGCCGCGATGTCCTCCGACTCCGTCAAAAGCTCGATCACCTCGCGGCAGAGGCTCTGCTGCCACAGCCGCGACTTCGAGGCCGCCGCCTCCTTTTCCGTCAGCTCTCCCAGCAGCTTTTCCAGCGCCGGGATCAGCTCCGGGCGGACGTTGCCGCGCAGCGCCGCCAGCACGTCCGGCGTCAGCCGCGGATCTTCCAGGGCCTTGAGCAGGCCGTTGAGCGCCAGCTCCCCGCCCATGTTCGTCAGCGCCGCCAGCACGCACTGCGCCACGCCGTAGCCGTCCGAGAGCAGCGCGTCGCACAGCGCCGGCGCGGCCGCCTCGTTGCTAAGGCCGCGGATGGCCGCCTGCGCCGGTTCCCAGACGGCGATGTCGTCGCTCAGGGCCAGGCCCAGCAGCGCGCGCGCCGCCTCGCCGTCGCCGATCTCCGTCAGCGCGCGCACGGCCTTGCGCTGCTTCTCGCCGCGGCTGCGGCGGGCGACGCGGGCCAGCGCGCCGATCTTCTTCTTTTCCTTCAGGTATTCCACGGAAAATAAGGACATTCTCCCTCTTCCCCCTCTCTCCCATCTATTAGAGTATATGGAAAAAGCCCTCTTGTCAATCGCCGTTGCAAATCCGAAACAAAACGGGCCGCCCGCGCTTCTTTGGGGCGGCCCGTCAGGGCTCCAGGTTCTCTTCGTCAAACAGGGGAGAATCAAAAAATGTCCTAAGATCGATGCCCAGGCCTTGGCACATTTCATGTACGACGCGCAGCTTCACCGAAGGATAGCTGCCGTGCATGACATTGTGGATCGTGGACTTCGGCACGCCGCTCTTTAGGTACAGCTGATACTGCGTCATGCCCTTTTCCGTCAACAGTTCCGTTAGCCGACGGCTGAGCGCCTCGTTGAGCTGCACGCGCCTCCCCCCTCTCCATACAGCTATTGTAGAAGTTCAGGCACAGGAATTAGTCCCTGTAGCTGTACTATCTCCCGATTTTGCTGTATAATACGGGAAAAGAGGTGATGTGCGATTGTACACTGTGACTTTCTGCGGGCACCGGCAGGTGGCGGAGCAGGGCGCCGTGCGCGCCTGGCTGGACGCCCTTTTGCCCGAGCTCTACGCGCAGGGGGCGCGGCGCTTTTACTTAGGCGGGTACGG
>CALWKN010000224.1 GCA_944381265.1 uncultured Clostridia bacterium | reverse complement strand
AGGTTGAAGCGGCCCAGGGTCTTGTTGTAGGCCGCCATCTCACGCTCGCCCTGCAGCACGTGGACCTCGACCTGGGTCTGGCCGTCGGCGGCGGTGGAGAAGACCTGGCTCTTGTGGGTGGGGATGGTGGTGTTGCGGTCGATCAGGCGGGTGAAGACGCCGCCCATGGTCTCAATGCCAAGGGACAGAGGCGTGACATCCAGCAGCAGCACGTCCTTGACCTCGCCGCCCAGGACGCCGGCCTGAATGGCCGCGCCGACCGCGACGCACTCGTCGGGGTTGATGCCCTTGAAGGGCTCCTTGCCGGTGGCGGACTTCACGGCCTCCTGCACCGCCGGGATGCGGGTGGAACCGCCGACCAGTATGACTTTATCGATGTCGTTGGCGCTGAGGGAGGCGTCGGAGAGCGCCTGGCGCAGGGGCTTGATGGTGTCCTCCACCAGGTCCGCGGTCAGCTCGTTGAACTTGGCGCGGGTCAGCGTAATGTCCAGGTGCTTGGGGCCGGAGGCGTCCATGGTGATGAAGGGCTGGTTGATGTTCGTGCTCATGACGCCGGACAGCTCGATCTTGGCCTTCTCCGCGGCGTCCTTCAGGCGCTGCATGGCCTGGCGGTCCTTGGACAGGTCGATGCCCTCGGTGCGCTTGAACTCCTGCACCAGGTAGTCCATGATGCGCTGGTCGAAGTCGTCGCCGCCCAGGTGCGTGTTGCCGTTGGTGGAGAGCACTTCGAACACGCCGTCGCCGATATCCAGTATGGAGACATCGAAGGTGCCGCCGCCCAGGTCGTAGACGAGGATCTTCTGGCTGCCTTCCTTGTCCAGGCCGTAGGCCAGGGACGCGGCGGTGGGCTCGTTGACGATGCGCAGCACCTCCAGGCCGGCGATGCGGCCGGCGTCCTTGGTGGCCTGGCGCTGAGAGTCGTTAAAGTAAGCGGGCACGGTGATGACGGCCTGGGTGACCTTCTCGCCAAGGTAGGCCTCGGCGTCGGCCTTGAGCTTCTGCAGGATCATGGCCGAGATCTCCGGCGGCGTGTAGGACTTGCCGTCGATGGTGACCTTTTCATTGGTGCCCATCTTGCGCTTGATGGAGATGATGGTGCGGTCGGGGTTGACGACGGCCTGGCGCTTGGCGATCTGGCCGACGAGACGCTCGCCGTTCTTGGCAAAGGCGACGACGGACGGCGTGGTGCGCGCGCCCTCGGGGTTGGTGATGACAACGGGCTCGCCGCCTTCCATGACGGCGACGCAGGAATTCGTGGTGCCAAGGTCAATGCCGATGATCTTGCTCATAACTGATGAAGCCTCCTTCAAGACTTTCCGTTCTATTTGAAATTCGAGAGTAAAGTTTTAATTTGCCACGCGGACCATCGCGTAGCGGACGACCTTGCCGCGCACGGCAAAGCCGGTCTGGAAGCATTCGATGATGGTGCCTTCGGGGTGCTCCTCGTCGGCCTCCGTCATCATGACGGCGTTGTGCTTTTCCGGGTCAAAGACCGTGCCGGGCGCGGCTTCCACGCGCTCCATGCCGAGCTTTTTCAGCGCCTCTTCAAAGCCGCGCAGCGTCATCTCCACGCCCGTGTAGAGACTGCCCGCTTCGCCCGCGGCCTTGGCCGCGGCCAGCGCCCGCTCCAGGTTGTCCAGCGAGGGGAGCACTTCCTTCACCGCGTCGCGCACGGCGTCGTCCGCGACCTCGGTGCGCAGCGAAGCGTTTCGCTTGCGGTAGTTGTCAAAGTCCGCCTGCACGCGCTGGGCCATGGCCAGGTACTCGTCGCGCTTCTGCTCGGCGGCCTTGACATAGGCGTTGAGCTCTTCCAGCTTTTCGCGCGTCACGGTGATGGTATTGTCCTCCTTGGGGCTCTCCCCGGCATTCTCCGCCTCGGCGGGCGCGGGGTCTACGCGCTCCTCGGGCTTGCCCTCCTGGCGGGCTTTGTTCTTCTTATTTTCCTTCATGTTTCTCCTCTTTCCGCTTGACGCTTTCCTTCCGGCTTCCCGGCGGAAGCAGCGCTTCGTTCATCACGTTTTTCATGGCCTCCAGCACGGAGATCACGCGGCCGTAGTGCATGCGCGTCGGGCCGATGACGCCCATCGTGCCCACGCCCGAGCCCACGCGGTAACTCACCGTGACCAGGGAGCAGTCCTGCATCCCTTCCTCGGAGAGCTCCGGGCCGATGGCCACGGAGAACTCCACGCCCGTGCGCCGCAGCAGCAGCTTTGCCAGCTTATCCTGCGTCTCCAGAGTCGAGAGCAGGCTGCGCGCTTTTTTCAGGTCGCTGTACTCGGGATGCGCGAGCATGCGGGCGGCGCCTGCGACGTGCACGGAGTGCGCGTCCGGCTCCATCTGCTTTTGCAGGCTGTCCATGAGCCGGGCAAAGAGCTCTCTCTGCCCGCTCATCTCCCGGCTGAGCTCCTGTATGGCGGCGGGATACTCGCTTGCGTCCTTGCCGGCCAGGCGCTCGGTCAGAAGATTGCTCAGCGCGTAGAGGTGGTCGGGCGTGACGCCCGCGGGCACGGCGATGACCGAGTCCTTGTGCACGCCCTCGTCCGTCACGGTCACCATCAGCGCCGTGCTGCTTGTCAGCGGCACCAGCTGGATGCGCGCGATGGAGCGCATCTGCGGCGCGATCATGACGGAGGTGTAGTCGGTCATGGCCGACAGCGCCTGCGTGGCCGAGGAGAGCACGTCCTCCATCTGGCCCATGCGGCTGGAGAAGATGCTGCGCAAAAGCGAGTACTCGCTCGGCGGCAGGGAGCTGACGCGCATGATCTGATCGACGTACAGCCGATACGCCCGCCAGGACGGCACCCGCCCCGCCGACGTGTGCGGGGAGGCCAGGTACCCGAGCTCCTCCAGATCGCTCATCTCGTTGCGGATGGTGGCCGAGGACAGCCCCATCCCCTCCTTGCGCGAGATGGTGCGGGAGCCGACCGGCATGGCGGTGGTGATGTAGTCGTCTATGATCGCTTGCAGTATCTTAAACTTTCTTTCATCCAGATCCATGCTCCGGCTCCTTTCCGCCCTTCGCGGGCTTCTGTTAGCACTCAAGCCTATCGAGTGCTAACTCATGGTGTAAGCATAGCACCACTTGCAAAACTTGTCAAGGGTTTTATGGAGAAAAACTTACGAAAGTTTTTGGCCCCCCGCGC
>CALWKN010000223.1 GCA_944381265.1 uncultured Clostridia bacterium | reverse complement strand
AGACGGAAGCCGACCGGGCTGCGGGGGGCTCCG
This sequence comes from uncultured Clostridia bacterium, assembly GCA_944381265.1. GTDB lineage: Bacteria > Bacillota > Clostridia > Christensenellales > UBA1750 > Spyradocola. The sequence continues at coordinate 4,514 of CALWKN010000223.1, read as the reverse complement.
CCCCCCGTACCCCCCAAAGCGCGAACCCCGGCCGCGCCGCGCGAGGCAGACGATGGGCGTCAGCCCATCCTGCAAGCGCGGCGCGGCAGCGCCTCCGTTTCCTCCGTTCGTGGACGGTCGCTGGCGGGCGGGCCGGAAGGGCGATGGATCTGACTCGTTGGGAGATGGACCCCTTCCTGCTGCGCGAGGACGGCAGGCCCGGCGGCGCTGCAAGTCTCTCGCTGCGAGGACGCTGCCGGGTGGGGCCCGCGGCGCTTCCTGCGAGCCGTTCTCCCTGCCTTTCGGCTTCGCCGACAGCTCGTCTTCCGCCCGCAAGCAGAGCTTGCAGACGGAAGACGACCGGGAGGCGGGGGGCTTCGCCCCCCGCACCCCCCAAAGCGCGAACCCCGGCCGCGCCGCGCGAGGCAGATGATGGGCGTCAGCCCATCCTGCAAGCGCGGCAACCTCCCGCACGGGACCGATTCGGCTTCGCCGACAGCCCGCGTTTCTCCCGCAAGCAAAGCTTGCGAAAGAAACGCGACCGGGAGGCGGGGGGAGGGGCTTCGCCCCTCCCCCCGCACCCCCTACCCCCTTACGCCTCGCGGATCTCCACGCGCGGCAGCATGGCCTCGTAGACATCCCTCCGAAGCAGCTGCGTGCCCTCCGTGGTGACGGCGGCTGTCCCGGCGGCGACGCCGCAGCGGAAGATGCCGCACAGGTCCTCGCCCAGGTGCAGGCCGTGCAGGGAGCCGGCCACCATGCTGTCGCCGGCGCCGACGGTGGAGCGCACCTCGACCTCCACCGCCGGCGCAAAGAGGCAGCGTACGCCGTCAGTGAGGAAGGCGCCGCGGCTGCCCAGGGACACAGCCACCAGGTGCACGCCCCCGCGGCAGCAGGCAAGCGCCGCCTCCTTGACGTCTTCCAGCGTCTCCACGGGCTTCCCCGCCAGCAGCCCCAGCTCATAATCGTTGGGCTTGATCAAAAAGGGGTGCGCCTCCAGGCCGCGGACCAGTTTTTCGCCCTCGGCGTCGAGCACGCAGCGGCACTTGCCCTGCGTGGCCTCCAGCAGCGTGCGGTAGAAGTCCGCCGGCACGCCGGGCGGCAGCGAACCGGTGAAGACCATGGTGTCGGCGATCTCGGCGTAGGCGCGCACCTTATCCACCATGCGCGTCAGCGCCTCTTCCGGGATGGGCTCGCCGGGCTCGTTGATCTCGGTGACGCGGCGCTGCGCGCGGTCAAAGACCTTCAGATTCGTGCGCACCGCGCCGGGGAGCCAGATGCAGTCCTCGCCCACGCCGGCGTTTTCCAGGCGCTCGGCGATGCAGCGGCCGTTGTCCTCAAAGAGGAAGCCGAGGACGGAGGCCTCCATGCCCATTTCTCTTGCCACCAGGGCGACGTTGACGCCCTTGCCGCAGCCGTCGGAGCGGGCGCTGCGGATGCGGTTGAGCCCGCCGTAGACGAAGGAATCGATTTCCACGGTCCTGTCGATGCAGGGATTGAGACAAACGCTTGCGATCATGTCCATGCCCTCTCTATTCGCTGTCCTGCACAAAGTTCTTATAGCGGTAGCGCTCCTCGATGGGAATGCTGGCGTCCGGGGTCTTGAGATCCGCGGCAAAGCCGCAGGGGTACCAGGGCGAGAGCTCCTCGTCGGCGGGGTTTTCCACGATGTGCAGCTGCTGGGCCGGCGCGCCGCCCTGCACAAGGAGCATGAGCTTTTCGCCCGTCTCCTCGCTCTGGCAGATGTCGGCCACCATCAGCGCGGTCTTCTTGCCCTCGTCCGTCGTGCCCAGGAAGATGTCGCCCACCTGGATCTCGTCCGCGTCCACGTCCTCCACCTGAACGAGGTCCTCCTGCAGCGTGGACATAGAGATGTAGACAAAGAGCGTCGCGAGGTAGTCGCGGAAGTTCTCCTCGCCGTCGCTGTCCGTGCCGCCGTTTTTCCAGGTGACGGAGCTGCCCTGGACGTCGAGCACGCGGCCCTTGCGCCAGGTGTCGAATGTGAAGTCAAAGTCCGCGCCCAGCGTAAAGGAAATGCTGTCGTACTCCGCCTCGCCGTAGAGGTATTCGGCGATGAGGCGGGCCATGGCGCCGGCCGGGCCCTCGTGGTTGCGCGAGCCGAGGCTGACGTCGAACACGGCGGCGGCCTGGGCGTCCTCGCGGATCTCGCCGTCGTAGTAGAGCACCTGCGCCCCGTCGGCGCGCAGCGGGTAAGCGCGCAGGAAGGCCGCGAGCGACCCCTCCATGGCGTGGGGGCGGGCGTAGCCCTCGGGCGGGTTGATGCGCGTCTCCAGCGTCATGCCGGCGGGATCGATGCGCGCCTGCGCGGGCGTAGAGTCCGCCGGGGCGGGCGTGGCGAAGGGCTGCGCGCTGAACACGTTTGCCGCCGTGCTTGGCGGGCTCAGGGACTCGATGGGAACGATCTGCACCCCCTGGCTGCAGCCGGTGAGCGCCAGTGCCAGCGCCAGTGCCAGTATCGCGACTCTCTTCATGCCGTACACCTCCAAGCGGGAAACCCTTATCCCTTTCCCCTATGATAGCACGGGAGCGCCGCGCCGTGCAACCGCGCCCCGCGCTCTTGTGCCCAAAACCTGTAACAAAGTTGTATATTCTTTCCTCTGTGCACAGGGGTCCCCGCCGGCTGCGGCCGGCGGCAGCCGCCCCTTGGGGCACAGGGCTTCGCCCTGTGCCCCAAGGGGCGCCGGGGTGCGGGGGGCTCCGCCCCCCGCACCCCGCGGGAGCGCCCCCTCCCTTTCCGCAGACATGAGGGGAAGCGCAGGGCCTCTGCGACACCTCGCAGCGCCGAAGGCGAGGCGAGGTGTCGCGGGGGCCCTGTGGAAAGCGGGAGGAGGACAGGAGCCGCAGGCTTCTGTCCTCCTCCCGCTTTCCACGGAGTCGAGGGCTGCCGGGGTGGGGCGAGGCGCGGACGCGCCGGTTTTAGAAGCGGATGTCGCCGATGGGCCGGCGCAGCGCGAAGCGCACGGTCTGCAGCGGGTCCACGATCTGGCAGACGGAAAGGTCGCCGATCAGGGAGAGCAGCAGGATCAGCTCCTCCTTCGGCAGCGCCGCGCGGGGCGCGAGGAACTCCAGCAGGGCGTACCGGGCGCCCCGCGCAGCCTCATCCAGCGTCTTGGCGGAGTACATCGCCGCCCAAAGCCCGTCCTTCTCCCAGATGGGGCAGTCCGCCTGCCGCCCGCGGATCACGCGCAGGCGCACGTCCACGGTCGCGGCCATCTCAAGACCGCAGATCGCCACCTCGCCGTCGCCCATCAGTCCGTGTACATCGCCAAGGCCGAAGTACGCCCCCCGCGCGCCCACCGGGAAATAGAGCGTGCAGCCCTTGCCGATGCAGCGGTTGTCCATGTTGCCGCCGTGCTGGTGCGGCGTGTCGGTGTCGTAGGCGCCCGCCCGGGGCGCCACGCCGATGACGCCGATCATGGGCATGAGCTCCAGCCGCAGCCCGTCAAAGTCGATGCTGTTGTCCTCCCGAATGGGGAAGATGCGCACGTGCTCGCGCTCGACCACGTCGCCAAAGCCGCCGATGCCGGGGGTCAGGCGCATGGCCCCGCGCGCGCCCGGCGCGATGTCCAGTATCTCCACCGCCAGCGTGTCTCCCTCCTCGGCTCCCTCCACATACACCGGGCCGGTGGTGGGGTTGAAGGCGGGCGCGCGGTCGCCTATGTCGGCGCGGCGGATGTCCTCGCGCGTGAGCAGGTCGCCGTAGCAGTCCTGCGTGTGGAAGCGCACGACATCGCCGTCGCGCGCGGTGCAGCAGGCCTTCATGCCCTCGTGGGCGAAGGCGTAGAACTGGTTCTCTCTGCCGATCTCGATCATATGCCTTTCTCCTTGCAAACACGATCTTCTCTGTGGTACACTCTACCCAGAATACAAGTATAAAGGAGTTTGTATGGAACCTCAAGAGCAAGTTTACGCGTTTTTGCGGGATCTGGACATCCCGTTTGACCTCGTGCGCCACGCGCCGGTGGACACCATGGAGGACTGCGCCGCGCTGGGCCTCTCCGCGCCGCACTGCAAGAACCTCTTCCTCTGCAACCGCGCCAAGACGCAGTTCTACCTGCTGCTCCTGTGCGCCGACAAGCCCTTCGTCACGCGCGAGGTGAGCAAGACGCTGGGCGTCTCGCGCCTGTCCTTCGGCGACGCCGAGGCCCTCTCCCGCCTGCTGCACACCCACCCCGGCGCGGTCTCGCCCCTGGGGCTGCTCTTCCCGGAGAGCGCGGAAGTGCGCCTGCTCTGCGACGAGGACCTGCGCGCCCTGCCCGCCCTTGCCTTCCACCCTCTGACCAACGAGGCGTCGCTGACGATGTCCACGGCGGACTTCTTCGAAAAATTCCTCCCCGCCGCGCGGCACGACGTCACCTTCCTGCCCATCGCCAGGCACGACTCGTCGCTTTGACGGGGCCTCGGCTTTTGCGCGGGTGGGGGTGCGGGGGAGGAGAGCGGCAGCGCCCACGCCTCAACGCCGCGCACTTGCCGAACCCGTTGGCCGTCGCCCGCTCGAAAAAAGTCAGCTACGC
>CALWKN010000222.1 GCA_944381265.1 uncultured Clostridia bacterium | reverse complement strand
TCGCACTTGACGCCGCCGATGCCCTTGATGGAGAAGGTGAGGTCTGTGTCCTTTCCCGTGAGGCGGACGATGTCGGTGCGGTCCATGAGCTCCTTCAAGGGGTCCATGGCGCGGGACATCTTGTCGTAGTCCAGGCAGCAGACGTTGAAGTAGAAGTCCTCGAACTCGTCCGTGCCCATCTGCGCAGCCTGGGCCATGGCGGGCGTCGGGTAGCGCAGCACCACCCATCTCGTGGTCGGGCAGCGCACCTCCATCAGGAGCTTGCGGTCGTACAGCGCGTTAAAGCGCTCCATCTGCGCAAAGTCCACGCCCGTTTCCTCGTAGGCGTTCTCCGGCAGGCGGATGCCGATGTAGCAGTCCATGACCAGCATGCGCTCCTCTTCCCACTTGTACATCAGCTTCAGCTGCTCGTCCGTGCAGCCCTCGATCAGCGCGCGGTCCACGCGCGGATGCTTGATGTTGACAAAGGGCAGGCCGCCGGCGGCGTAGGCCTCCTGCACCAGCGCCCGCACCAGGGCCACGTTCAGGCCCCGCGTCTCGATGAGCACCTTCTCGCCCTTTTGCAGCTTCAGCGAGTGGGCGATGAGGTTGTGCGCCAGTTTCTGCGCTCTGGGATCCATGTTCTTATGCCTCCTCCGTCTTTTCCGCAAGTCCCTTTTCTCTTGAAAGTTGCAGCAGCGCCGCCCGCACGCGCTCCATGGCGCGGCAGATGCGCGCTTCGTCCAGGAAACAGCCGTGCACGATGCGGATGTGGCCCGCGCCCATCTTGCCGTAGGGCGTGCCGGCGTTGACGCAGACCTTGGCCTCACGCATGAGGTAGGCGGCCACTTCCTCCGCCGTGCCCAGGGCCGAGACGTCCGCCCAGGTAAGGTACGCGCTCTCCGGCAGCGGGGACTTCACCCCCGGTATGCCCTGCAAAAGCGCGTGCACGGCCTTCCGCCGCCGGTCAAAGGCGCGCCGCGGTTCCTCCAGCAGCTCCGGGTGGTCCAGCGCGTAGGCCGCCACCGCCTGAAAGGTGGAGTTGGTGGCGCCGATGACGTTGACCGCGCTGCCGTAGAGCACGTCCATGATGCGGTCGTCCGCCACGAGATACCCCACGCGCGCGCCGCTCAGGGCGTAGCCCTTGGAGAGGGAGCAGACGGTGATCGTGCGCTCCCACATGCCGGGGAGGCTGGCCAGCGTCACCATCTCCCGTCCGTCAAAGACGTAGTCCTCAAAGGCCTGGTCCACCACGGCCACAAGGTCCTTTTCCCGCACGAACGCCGCCAGCATCTCCAGCTCCTGCCGGGAAAAGACGGTGGAAGTGGGGTTGTTGGGGTTGGTGAGCAGCACCATCTTCGTCCGGGGCGAGAATGCCGCCTCCAGTGCCGCGCGCGTTAAGCGAAAGCCGTTTTCCTCCTCCAACGGCACGGATACCGCCCTGCCGCCCAGGAGCTGCGGGTTTAAGAAATTGCTGGGGTAGCTCGGGTCCAGCACCAGCACCTCGTCCCCCGGCCCGATGAAGGGCATCATCGCAAACAGCAGCCCGGAGTCCGATCCCGGCGTCACCAGCACGTTGCGGTTTGGGTCCACGGCAAGGCCGTTCTGCCGCTCGCACTTGCGGGCGATGGCGGCCTTTAGCTGCGGGTCGCCGGTGGGGTGGGTGTAGTGGGCGCTGAGCCCGGAGCGTATGCGCTCTATGGCGATGTCCTTGAGCGCCTGCGGCAGGCTGTCGTCCGGGGCGAAGGGATCGGCCCAGCCGAGGTTGTCGCCGCCGGCGCGCGCCAGGGCCTCCGCCGCGCCGCCGACGTCCGCCTTTTCCACCTGGGAGAACAGGCCGCCCTCCACAGTTTGAAAGCCGGAGCGCATTTTCTGCTGTATGTCCATGCCTTCCTCCCGCCGCATTTAGGAGCGGACGAAGCGGATGATCTCGCGCTTGTCGTCCAGGAAGAAGGTCTTGCCGCCGGAAAAGCCGATCGTCTCCTCCAGCATCATGCACACGGGCTGGTCGTTCCACTCCGGCACCTTCTGCGTGATGTTGAGCTCCAACGCGTAGCAGGTGTTGTCGTGCATCACGAGCTCGCCGTGGCCGGGCACAAAGCCCTGGTTGTCGTACATGCCGACAGAAGGCCCGGCGCTGTGGCCGAAGGTGCCGATGGGGTGGCAGTAGCTCATGGCCTGGATGCCCTCGGCCTTGGCCTTTTCGATGGCTTCAAAGAAGATCTCGTTGCCGGTCTTGCCCACGGCAAAGGAGGAGCGGACGATGTCCTGGAAGCGGTTGCCGGTCCGGAAGGCCGCCAGGATCCCGGCGGGGATCTCCGTCTCGCCCTTCTTGCCGATGTAGACGTTGCGCTGGGTGTCCGTGTGCAGGCCGAGGCACTCCAGGCCCATGTCGCAGTGGACGATGTCGCCCTCCTCGATGACCACGCCGCTCATGCGGAAGTCGTCGCTGCCCTGGCGCTGCAGGTCGATGTCCGGCGCGAACCAGAAGGGCAGGCCGTAGTCGTTGATGCGCTGCATGATGCCCCATTCCACGTCCGTCGTGGTGGTGACGCCGGGCTTGATGAAGTCGGCGGAGAACACCTCGTCCACCACGTCCATGGAGAGCTTGTAGATCATCGGGTAGAGCTCCATCTCGCGGGCGGTACGCGTCTCGATCCAGCGGATGACGATCTCCTCGGCGCTGACCAGCGGCACGCTGCCGCACAGCGCCGTCTGCAGCCGGTCGTAGAGGTTCTTGCTCAAGCCGTCGGCGATGGCGCACTCGTTGGAGATGTCCACGTGCACCTTGGCGGGCTTCTTCCTGGCGATCAGGTGGTTGAGCGCCTCAAAGACGTCGTCCTTGCGGTTCATGGCCTGCGCATAGTAGCCGTCGAAGCGGGGGTTGGGGCGGGAGACGTTGAGCGCCTCGTACGAGCCGTCCCTGTTCAGGCAGAAGACCAGGCAGGTGACGCGGCTGGCGTTCTTGACCAGCGCCGGCACCAGGGTCTTAAAGACCGGATCCTCGTTGTACTCCTTGGAGATCACCACCCACATCTCCACGCCGCACTCCTTCATCAGCTGCGGCAGCAGGTTGTGCAGGCGGTCCTTGAGGATCTCATCGTGCAGAGCGTACTGCTCCTTCACCGTCATCATCGCGTTTTCCCTCCGATCTCAGCCCTTGTAGGCGACAAGCTCGATCTCCACCTTGGCGCCCTTGGGCAGGTCGCGCACGGCGAAGGCCGCGCGGGCGGGCAGGACCTCGCCGGTGAAGAACTTGGCGTAGACCTCGTTGACCGCGGCAAAGTCCGCGATGTCCGCAAGCAGCACCGTGGTCTTGACAACGTCGTTCAGGCTCATGCCCGCTTCCTCCAGGATCGCCGCAAGGTTGCGGATGGACTGCGCCGCCTGCTCGGCCGCCGTATCGCCGGCAAAGGCGCCGGTCGCGGGGTCGATGGGCAGCTGCCCGGAGACGTAGAGGAAGTCCCCGGCCAGAACCGCTTGGGAGTAGGGGCCGATGGCCGCGGGGGCCTTATCCGTGTGGATGCGCTTCTTCATTTTCGATTACCCTCTTTTTCTTCTATATTTTGTCCCAGCAAATCAATCGCGCCAAATTTTCGCGCCTCAGGGACATTGTACGTCTTTTAAGTACCGGTACACCGTCTGTTCGGAGACGCCAAGGGCCGCCGCCGCGCGGCTGACCGCGCCCTTTAGCAGGAAGCCGCCCTTCTGCGACAGCGCCGACACAAAGCGCCGCTTTTCCGCCGCGCTCAGACTCTCCGGCGGCGCGGCAAACTGCGCGCGCGTCTCACGCAGCAGGTTGTCCAGCAGATCGCCCACGCTCTCGGCGTAGGTCTCCTGCATCGCCTGCTTTTCCTCCAAGGGGCTGAGCTTTTCCAGCAGCAGGAACTTGTCCAGCGCCTCGCGCGCCTGCATAAGGCCGGTGATGTCGACGTTGACGCAGAGCATGCCAATGGTCTTGCCCTCCTCGTCCTTGACAAACAGCGTCGAGGAGCGGAAGGTGCGCGTTTCGTCCCGCGGCCGGCCGACGTAGTTGACGGCAAAGTCCTGCTCGCGGTCGCCGCGGTCGTGCAGCACGCGCAGGGCAAAGTCCGTGATGCTGCTGCCCACCTGCCGGTCGGTCAGGCGGTTGTCGCTGATGGCCACCACCGAATGCTCCAGGTCGCTCAAGTCGTGCAGCACCACCTCGCAGTTGGGCCCCACCACCTCGGCGATAAAGTTGACCAGGGGCAGGTAGCCCCTGAGCTTCGGATGCATGCCGCCCTTCCCCCTTTCGCCTGATCCGTTAATAAATTATCACCATTGATAATAATTTATTAGTATGTAGTTTATAACTTTATCAGGGCAAAGTCAAGAGGGAAATCGTGAAAAATTGCGGATTTCAGGATTTTTCGCCCCGCCGGAGGGGGGATTCTGCATTTTCCGTCCCTCGTCCCTGCAAAACAAAGCCCGCTCCCTGGGGGAGCGGGCGGAATACCGGTTTACGATCCTGTGAATTTTATGCAGTCGGTTGACAATTGGCCTCTTCCGGGCGCAGCGGGCGAATGGTAAAGAGCAGACCCAGCACCGCCACGGTGAGCACGATGCTCGTAAGCAGCGCCGCGGCGTAGGAGCCGGTGCCGTCGTAGACGGCGTTGGTGAAGACCGGGCAGATGGAGCAGGCCAGGGAATTGGCGGCGGAGATGATGCCGTAGATGGTGGCGTAGGCGCGCGTGCCGAAGGCCGACTGCGTCAGGATCGGATAGGCGACCGTGCCCGCGGCGCAGCCCAGCGCCGCCCCGGCCACAATGAACAGGTGCATCGGCTGGAAGGCGCCAAAGTACAGCCCCAGGAGCCCGATCAGTATCGCCGTCACCGCCAGGAAGGTGCTCTTGCGCATGCCCAGGCGGTCGTAGAGGCCGCCCAGCAGGATCTTGCACACGGCGAGCAGGCCCATGTAGCAGCTCATCACGCCGGAAGCGTAGGTCGCGGCGTAGCCGATGTCGCTCAAGTGCGGCACGATGGTGTTGGAGAGCATGGTCGAGGTCATGCCGATGCTGAGCGCCGCCAGTATCAGCGCCCAGAAGCGGAAGGAGCGCGCCGCCTGGCCAAGCGTCAGGCCGTAGACGGGCGCGGCGCCGCCCTCGGAGGCCACCGGCCCGCTGCCAAGGGGCTGCAGCCCGACGTCGTGCGGCTCGGCGCGCAGCAGCAGGAAGAGCACCGGCAGCATCACCGCCGCCTGCAGCACAGCCAGTATGCGGAACACCGCGTGCCAGCCAAAGGCCGCGATCCAGCCGCCGGCCAAAGCGTTAAACAGCATGCCGCCCAGGCCGCTGCCCATGAAGCAGACGCCGATGGCCAGGCCGCGCTTGTCCTCGAACCAGTTGGAGATGATCAGCGTAAAGGGCAGGAAGGTGAGGAAGGAGGTGGCGATGCCCACCACCGTGGAGACGGCGTAGAACATCCATAGCTCCGTGCAGAACGAGTAGCAGAAGTAGGCAAGAGGCAGCACGACCCCCGCCACGCGCATCAGCCCCAGCACCTTGAAGCGCTGGAAGATCTTGCCGGAAAACAGGGCGATGCCCATGTAGAGCACGTTGGTCAGCGTCTGGCAGACGCTGAAGCTCTGGCGGGAAAAGCCCAGGTCCTCCGTCACGGGCTTGATGTAGAGGCTGAAGCAGTTCTGCACCACGCCGTGCGTCACGCTCATGACCAGTATGCCGCAGGCCACCATCACCCAGCCGAAGAAGATCCGCCGCTTTTGCAGGAAGCCGATGAGTCTATGCATGGTTCGCCATCCTCCCCCGAAAATTTACGCGCATTCGGTTTTGAGTATACACCCAAGCCCCGCCTCTTGTAAAGGGAGGTTCACTCAAAGACCGTCTCGTTGGGCTCCAAGTCGCTGCGCAGGTTGCTGCGCGCGCCGCGCGGCGCGGCCACGCGGCCAAAGGGCGCCTCCAGCAGCGGGTCGTCCGTCGCCGCCATGGCCGCGCGCAGGCGCTCCGCCATCTCGCGGCGCACGGGTTCCGCCGTCTCCTGCCCGGCGAGGTTGCAGCGCTCGCTCGGGTCGAGCACGAGGTCGTAGAGCTCCTCCGCCGGGCGCAGTTTCTCGCCAAAGCCCGCCGCCACCAGCAGGTCCTTGGAGGGGCTGGCATCGATGTTGGGCAGCACCGGGCGGCAGAAGCGCGCGTCAAAGCGGCGGATGTACTTCCAGCGCTTTGTGCGCAAGGCGCGCAGGGGCTCGTAGGCCGCGTGATAGGTGACTTCGGTCATGAGTTCGCCGCGCACCTCTTCCTTTTCCCCCAGCAGCAGCGGCAGCAGCGAAGTCCCCTGCAGATACCCCGGTTTTTCCAGGCGCAGAAGGTCGCAGAGCGTGGGGAAGACGTCCAATTGCGAGACGAGCGCGTCCAGCACGCGCGGCGCGCACCAGTCGCCCGCGGGCTTCAGGCACAATGTTACGCCCGTGCCCTCGTCGTAGAGGTTGCACTTCATGTGCGGGAAGGCGATGCCGTGGTCCGTGGTCAGCAGCAGTATCGTCTCCTGCCAAAGGCCGGCGTCCCGCAGCGCGTCCAGCACCAGGCCCATGCAGCGGTCCACCTCGCGCACGCCGGTCATGTAGTCCGCCATGTCCGCGCGCGTCTTTGCCGTGTCCGGCAGGCAGGGCGGCACGCGGACGAAGTCCGGGTCGATGTCGCTGTGCGCCGGGTAGGGGCGGTGCGACTGGGAAAAGCCGACGGAGAGGAAGAAGGGCGCGCCGCCGGGCTTCCTCTCCCGAAGGAAGCGCACCGCCGCCTCCGCCCGCTCCGCGTCGCTGTGCGCGCCCTGCGCCAGGACCTGGCCATAGCCCAGCGTGCTTACGTCCGCGGCCTCGTGCTGCACGCCGCACAGCGCCGTCTCCAGGCCGTTTCTGCCGAGGAACTGCGCCAGGTGCTGCGCGGGGTCGCGCAGCGCGAAGCCCCGGTGCGCCAGGCCCATCATGCCGTTGTTGTGGGGGAGCTGGCCGGTCAGCATGGCGGCGCGGCTGGGCGAGCAGGTGGGGCAGGCGCTGTGCGCGTTGCGGAAGACCACGCACTCGCGCGCGGCACGCAGCATGTTAGGCGTCGGGATGTTGTGGCCGTAGATGGCGTTGTAGCGGCCCATGTCGTGTGTGTGCAAGTAGAGCAGATTCATGTTTTCCTCTCCTTTTGCAAATTTCTTCATATTTTTATCACAATGAATTCATTTCCGTTCATAATACGTATACAGTTTCTTTACGCTTCCCCCGCAACTTTGCCCGGCCTGTTTTCGTCTTTTTGGTGATCGTCCGCAAGGGCGGAGGATCTACCGATCAGGAGGTGTTTTTCGATGAAAAAGCTTCTTTCCCTGCTTCTTTGCGCGGTCATGCTTCTGGCGTTTGCCGGCTGCACCGCCGAAGAGCCCGAGGCCACTGAGACTCCCGCGTCCACGACGGAAGCGACCGTCGCCCCCGAGGCGAGCGTCGCCCCCGAGGAAAGCGTTGAGCCTGAGGTGAGCGAGGAGCCCGAGGAAAGCGTCGCTCCCGAAGTGAGCGAGGAGCCTAC
>CALWKN010000221.1 GCA_944381265.1 uncultured Clostridia bacterium | reverse complement strand
GGCAGGCGCCCCGGCGCGTCGGGCCGAAGGCCCGACAAGGGGCTGCGCAAAGCGCAGACCCTGCCGCGTGGGCCGCATGGCCCACGCGGGCGCCGGGGCGCCGGGGGTGGCGGGGGCGGGGGGCGGGCCCGTGGGCAGGCGGCGCTTGCGCCGCCTGCCCACGGGAGGATTTATTTTGGGCACATTTCACAAACGCGCATCTTGCGTTAAGAACGCATTGTGCGGTATACTATGGAGGAGAGGAGTGCCTGCCCCATCTTTTTCGCGCGGGCGGGCGCAAAAAACGAAAGAATGGAGATGACCCTGATGAACCGAGCGTCCGGCATACTGATGCCCATCACGTCGCTGCCGTCCCCCTACGGCATCGGCACCATCGGCAAGGCCGCCTACGAGTTCGCGGACTTCCTCAAGCGGGCTGGCCAGAGCTACTGGCAGATCCTGCCCGTGGGACCGACCTCCTATGGCGATTCGCCCTACCAGTCCTTCTCCACCTACGCCGGCAATCCCTATTTGATCGACCTGGATATGCTGCAGGAAGAGGGCCTGCTGAAGAAAAAGGATTACCGCAACCTCGACTGGGGCTCCGACCCCGAGCGCGTGGACTACGCCGCGATCTACAACCTGCGCTTTGACGTGCTGCGCATCGCCTTTGAAAACGCCAAGAAGGGCGACATGACGGAGTTCCACAACTTCGTGCGCAAGAACGCCGGGTGGCTGGAGAACTACGCGCTGTACATGGCGGTAAAGAAGAGCTTTGGCATGCGCGCCTGGACGGAGTGGGAGGACGCGGGCATCCGCCTGCGCGACCCGGAGAGCGTGCGCCGCTACCGCCAGGAGATGGACGAGGACGTGTGCTTCTACGAGTTCCTGCAGTACCTCTTCTACAAGCAGTGGGAGAAGTTCCGCGCCTACGTCAACTCCCTTGGCATCAAGCTCTTTGGCGACATCCCGATCTATGTGGCGATGGACAGCGCCGACACCTGGGCCAACCCCGAGGTCTTCTGGCTGGACGAGGAGCGCCGCCCGGTGCGCGTGGCCGGCTGCCCGCCGGACTACTTCTCCGCCACCGGCCAGCTCTGGGGCAACCCCCTCTACAACTGGGAGTACTTAAAGAGCACCGGCTACAAGTGGTGGATCGACCGCATCGCCGCCGCCTCCAAGCTCTACGACGTCACCCGCATCGACCACTTCCGCGGCTTTGACGAGTACTACGCCATCCCCTATCCGGCCAAGGACGCCGTCATCGGCGACTGGCTGCCCGGCCCCGGGATGGATCTGTTCCACGCCATCCGGGCAAAGCTTGGCGACGTGCCGATCATCGCCGAGGACCTTGGGCTGCTGACGCCCGGCGTTGCAAAGCTGCTCAAGGACTCCGGCTACCCGGGCATGAAGGTGCTGCAGTTCGCCTTTGACGACCGCGGCGAGAGCGTGTACCTGCCGCATCTGTACACCAACAACTACGTCGTCTACACAGGCACCCACGACAACGACACCACCATCGGCTGGTTCGAGAACGCCTCCGAGGGCGAGAAGCGCTTTGCCACCGAGTACGCCAAGCTCTCCCCGCAGGAGGGCTATGCCTGGGGCATGATCCGCGAGATCTACTCCAGCGTGGCAGACCTTTGCGTCTGCCCGATGCAGGACGTGCTGTCCCTTGGCTCCTGGGCGCGCATGAACACGCCCTCGACGCTTGGCGGCAACTGGCAGTGGCGCATGAAGCCCGGCGCGCTCAAGGAGGAGTACGCGCAGCGCCTTGCCAAGCTCGGCAAGACCTACGGCCGCCTGCCGGAGGGCTACGGCGAAAAGAAGGACGAGCTGGAAGCGCGCATGGAGCTCATCGCCCAGAGCGACTACTGCAAGAAGCTGGAGGAACTGGACGTGCACGAGCTGCACATGGTGCTGGGCAAGGCCGTGATGGGCGAAAAGGCGGATATGTGGAACGCGGCCAAGAACGACCACGCCTCCCGCCGCCGCGCCTATTACCTCTCGGCCGAGTTCCTGATGGGCCGCATGGTCTACAACAACCTCTTTGCCCTGGGGCTGACCGACAAGGTCAAGGCGATCTTTGCGCGGCACGGCCTGGACATCGCCGCCTTTGAGGACGTGGAGGACGCGGCGCTGGGCAACGGCGGCCTTGGGCGCCTGGCGGCCTGCTTCCTGGACTCCGCCGCGACGCACGACATCCCGCTGGACGGCTACGGCATCAAGTACAAGTACGGCCTGTTCAAGCAGAGCATCGTCGACGGCTTCCAGCGCGAGGAGGCGGACGACTGGACGCGCTTTGGCGATCCCTGGTGCATCCGCCGCGAGGAGGACAAGCAGCTGGTGGAGTTTGCCGGCAGCAAGGTGTGGGCCGTGCCCTACGACATGGCGGTCTTTGGCTACGGCACAAAGAACGTCGGCACGCTGCGCCTGTGGCAGGCCGAGCCCATCCACAGCTTCGACTTTGACAAGTTCAACGACCAGCAGTACCTGGAGGCCGTGCGCGAGCGCAACGAGGCCGACGACATCTCCAAGGTCCTCTACCCCAACGACAACGGCTACGAGGGCAAGGTGCTGCGCCTAAAGCAGCAGTACTTCTTCTGCTCCGCATCGCTCAAGGATATACTCAAGCGCTACAAGGCGGCGCACGGCAGCGACTTTGGCGACTTTGCCGCCCATGCCGCCATACAGCTCAACGACACCCACCCGGTGGTGTCTATCCCCGAGCTCATCCGGCTCCTGGAGCAGGAGGGCCTGGACTTTGACGCCGCCTTTGCCATCGCCCAGAAGACCTTTGCCTACACCAACCACACGGTGATGAAGGAGGCCATGGAGACCTGGGACATCGGCATGTTCTCCTCCCTGCTGCCCGAGGTCTACGCCGTGATCGAGAAGATCGA
>CALWKN010000220.1 GCA_944381265.1 uncultured Clostridia bacterium | reverse complement strand
TGGACGAGGTGGACTTCATCGACAAGGTCAAGACGCAGCAGCGCAACTGGATCGGCCGCTCCGAGGGCGCGGAGCTGGATTTCGCCGTAAAGGGCCTGCCGGAGAAGCTGCGCGTCTACACCACGCGGCCGGACACGCTCTTTGGCGCGACCTACATGGTCGTCTCCCCGGAGCACCCCCTCATCGAGAAGTACGCCGACAGAATCCGCAACATCGAGGAGGTCCGCGCCTACCAGCGCGAGGCCGCCCGCAAGTCCGACTTTGAGCGCACGGAGCTCAACAAGGAAAAGACCGGCGTGTGCTTAAAGGGCATCACCGCCGTCAACCCGGTAAACGGGCGCGAGATCCCGGTCTGGGTCTCGGACTACGTCCTCGTCTCCTACGGCACCGGCGCCATCATGGCCGTGCCCGCGCACGACACGCGCGACTGGGAGTTTGCCAAGAAGTTTGGCCTGCCCATCGTCGAGGTCGTCGCCGGCGGCGACGTGGAGAAGGAGGCCTATACCGACATCGCCGACGGCGTGCTGGTCAACTCCGGCTTCCTCGACGGGCTCAAGGTGGCCGAGGCCAAGAAGCGCATGATCGAATACCTGGAGGAGAAGGGCATAGGCGAGAAGAAGGTGAACTTCAAGCTCCGCGACTGGGTCTTCTCCCGCCAGCGCTACTGGGGCGAGCCGATCCCGGTCGTCTGGTGCGAGAAGTGCGGCTGCGTGCCCCTGCCGGAGGAGGAGCTGCCGCTGACCTTGCCCGACACCGACCACTACATGCCCACCGACAACGGCGAATCGCCCCTGGCGCGCATGGACGCCTGGGTCAACACCACCTGCCCGCACTGCGGCGGCCCGGCCAAGCGCGAGACGGACACCATGCCCCAGTGGGCCGGTTCCTCCTGGTACTTCCTGCGCTACTGCGATCCGCACAACGACAAGGCCCTGGCCGACCCGGAGAAGCTCAAGTACTGGCTGCCCGTGGACTGGTACAACGGCGGCATGGAGCACACCACGCTCCACCTGCTCTACAGCCGCTTCTGGCACCGCTTCCTCTACGACATCGGCGTCGTTCCCACCAAGGAGCCCTATCAGAAGCGCACCAGCCACGGCATGATCCTGGGCGCCAACGGCGAAAAGATGTCCAAGTCCCGCAACAACGTCATCAACCCGGACGACGTGGTGAGGGAAATCGGCGCGGACAGCTTCCGCCTCTACGAGATGTTCATGGGCGCCTTTGACCAGGCCATTCCCTGGTCCACCAACGGCGCGCGCGGCTGCAAGCGCTTCCTGGACCGCGTCTGGCGCCTGCAGGACATGATCGTAGAAGGCGAGGGCTATTCCAAGGAGCTCCTGGCCGACGTGCACGCCACCATCAAGAAGGTCACCGAGGACTACGACAGCATGAAGTTCAACACGGCCATCGCCGCGATGATGTCCCTGGTCAACGCCATGTACGCCCGCGGCGGCGTCACGCGCGCGGAGCTGGAGACGCTGCTCGTGCTGCTCAACCCCGTGGCCCCGCACATCACCGAGGAGATGTGGCAGCGCATCGGGCATGAGAAGTCCATCGCCCTGTCCGCCTCCTGGCCGGAGTACGACGAGGCCAAGACCCGCCGGGACGAGGTGGAGATCGCCGTGCAGATCTCGGGCAAGGTGCGCGCCCGCCTGATGGTCCCCGCCGACCTGCCCAAGGAGGGCGCGGAGGAGTACTTCCTCTCCAAGCCCGAGGTGCAAAAGCTCATCGCCGGCAAGACCGTCAAGAAGTTCGTCTTCATTCCCGGCCGCCTGATCAACATCGTGGCCGTGTGACCTCTGCGGGAAATACAGGGCGGCGAAGGACTTCGCCGCCCTTTGTACGGCGCATATCCATGGGAGGAGGAAACGGCCATGCCATGCCTTTGCGACTTTCACATCCATTCCACACTCAGCGGGGACGGGCGGAGCGACCTGCTCGACCAGGTCCGCGCTTCCCGCGAAAAGGGGGTGAAGTGGCTGTGCTTTACCGAGCACATCGATTACGCCACCTCCGAGGGGGATTACCTGGTGGACTTCCCCCTCTACCAGCAGAAGATCGCCGAGGCCCGTGCCGCCTTTCCGGACATGACCATAGGCATCGGCCTGGAGCTGGGCGACACGCGGGAGGAGCGCGCCGACGTCATCACGCAGTCGGACCGCATCCCCCTGGACTTTAAGCTCCTCTCCCGCCACAAGGTCGGCGGCATCGACCCCTACGAGGCCGAGCGCTTCTTTGCGCACCGCACGCGGGCGCAGGCGGTGGAGGACTACCTGGACGCCATATGGGAGAGCCTGAACGCCTTCCCGGACTACGACGCCCTCTCGCACCTGGGCTACGTCTTTAAGTTCGTGCAGAGCCCGGAGTTCCCGCCCCTGCGCTATGACGACGCCCCCGACCGCCTCGACGCGATCCTGCGCTTCCTCATCGAGAACGGCAAGGCGCTGGAGGTCAACACCTCGCGCTGGCGCCGCTTTGGCGACGGCATGCCGGGGAAGGACATACTCGCGCGCTACCGCGGCCTGGGCGGCGAGCTGCTCACACTCGGTTCCGACGCGCACGATACTGTGAGCGCCGCGCAGGGCTTTGACGCCGCCATAGAGCAGATCCGCTCCCTCGGCTTCCGCCATCTGACCGCCTTTGCCGGGCGGCAGAGACGCATGCTGCCCCTTTGAGGAATTCGGCGCGCTGTACGGGCCTCCTTCCGCTATGCTTGTCGCATGGAAACGTTTCCCTGGACGACAAGGAGTGGAAGGAGGCCTTTTTCCATGATCGACTACGGCATTCGGCTCGATGTGCGCGATACGCAGCCGCTGGCGCGCGCCTTTACGCTATCGCGCGGCGACAAGAACGCGGTGCGGCTCCTGCTGCGCTTCTTCGACGGCGCGGCGGAACTGGGGCAGGCGGAGGGCGACTACGCCACGCTCGCGCTGCGCAAATTCGGCGAGGAGACGAGCACGGACTACCTGCTTACGCGCGGGGAGGACGGCTACGCGCTGGAGGTCCCGCAGAGCGTCGCCGCCGCGTCCGGCGTGTACCTGGCCACGGCCGTGCTCTACGACCAGGACGACATGCGCCTGACGGTGGGGCGCTTCTGCTTTGCCGTGCGCGACGACCTCAACCTGCCGGCGGACGACGCGCTCGCCGCCCAGCAGGTGACGCTGCTGCAGCAGATGCTGGGCGCCATCGCCCTTCTGCACGACGAGGCGGAGACGCTGGCCCAGGAGGGGGAGAGCGCCGCGGACTACGCCCAGGAGCAGGGCGACTACGCCAAACTCTGGGGCGACGCGGCCAAGGGCATCGTCGAGGACGCAGGCGTGACCACCTGGGACAACCTGGCCGGAAAGCCCAGCACCTTCCCGCCCGCCGCGCACAGCCACGACGCGCTGGACAGCGCCGCCAGCGCCGCCACCGCCTCGACCCTGGTCAAGCGCGACGCGCTGGGCCGCTTCCAGGCCGCCGCGCCCAGCGCCGATGCGGACGTGGCCCGCAAGGCGGAGGTGGACGCCCTCTCCGCGGCCAAGGCGGACGCCGCCGCGGTGTTCACCGTCTCCCTGCCGCTCTCCGGCTGGACGGGCAGCGAGGGCGCCTATGCGCAGACCGTGAGCGCCGCCTCGGCAGTGGCCGACCGCGTGCCCCTGGCCGCGCCCGTCGTGCCGGAAGCGGGCGACGCCGCCGCCGTGCGCAAGGACTTTTCCTGCATCGACAGCCTGACGGTGGGCGCGGGCAGCGTCACCGCCGCCGCCGCGGCAAAGCCGGGCGCGGACCTCACGCTCCGCATCGCCCTCCTCGGCTGAACAACGCGGCCCGCTGCGCTTTGGCAGCGGGCCGCGTAAGTTTAGGGGCGGGTCTTAGACGGTGAGATGGAAGATCTCCTCGAACGTGCCGTGGAAGATGCGCTCGCGCTCCACTTCGCTTAGGCGCAGGGCCAGGAAGCGCTGCAGTTCCTCGCTGTGGTCCCACATCGGGAAGTCGCTGCCAAAGAGGAAGCGCTGCGCGCCAAAGCCGCGCAGCATGGTCTCGGCCTGCTCGCGGGGGAGGAAGGGCAGGGAGGAGGAGGTGTCGAAGTAGACGTTTTTGCAGGGGGAGAGGTACTCCACGGACTCCGGCCAGGCGCGGTAGCCGCCAAAGTGCGCGGCAATGCAGACGAGGTCGGGGAAGCGGTCCGCGATGCTGCGCAGACGGTGCGGGGCGGAAAAGCTCGTGCGGTCGTCGCCGGTGTGAAAGAGGATCGGCAGACGGCGGTCGGCGATGGCGCGGTACATGGGCAGGGCTTCGGGCGCGTCGATGTCAAAGCGCTGAAAGTCCGGGTGGAGCTTTACGCCGTGCAGGCCGAGGGCCAGCGCGCGGTCCAATTCCTTCTCAATATCCGCGTAGCCCGGGTGCAGCGTGGCAAAGCCGAAGAACTCCGGGTGCAGCTGGCACTGGTCGTGGATGAAGGTGTTGATGTGCTCGACCTGGTCCGGGCGCGTGGCGGTGGAGCAGACGAGGTAGCGCCTTACGCCTATGGCGCTGCCGCGGCGCAGCAGCTCCTGCGCGTCGCCCAGGTGGCACATGGGGATATCGTAGAAACGGCCGATGTTTTCCGTGGCCTTTTTCGCGATCTTTTCGGGGAAGATGTGCGCGTGCGCATCGACGATGGTATACGACTGCATGAACTTGCCTCCTGTGTCGGCGGTCCCGACAGCGGTAGTATAGCACAAAAAACCCTCCTTCGCGGAGGGTTTACGCATTTTTTGCAGAGGGTTCACAGCATTTTTCGCCGGCTGAGTATGATGATGGAGACGACCGAGGCAAGGACCGAGACGCCCATCAGCACCCAGAAGCCGACGGAACTGCCCTCAAAGGGCACGGCCACGTTCATGCCCCAGATGGAGGCGATGAGCGTGGGGATGGACATCACCAGCGTAAGCGAGGTCAGCACCTTCATGATGTCGTTGACGTTGTTGTTGATGACGGAGGAGAAGGCGTCCATGGTGGAGGAGAGTATGTCGCGGTAGATGGCGCACATCTCGATGGCCTGCTTGTTTTCGACGATGACGTCCTCCAGCAGGTCCTCGTCGTCGGGAAAGCGGCGGATGAGGTCGGAGCGCAGCAGCTTCTCCAGCACGATCTCATTGGACTTCAGCGACGTGGCGAAGAAGACCAGGGACTTTTCCAGCCGCATCAGCTGCATCAGCTCATTGTTGCGCAGCGTCTTTTGCAGCTCGTTTTCTATGGCGTTGGTCTTCTTGTCGATCTGGCGCAGGTACTGCAAATAGCGCGAGGCGTTGCGGTAGAGGATCTGCAGTATGAAGCGGGTGCGCTTGTTGGTGAAGAAGCCCTTGACGCGCCCCAGGGAGAAGTCGCGCATGATGTGGCTGTCCTTCAGGCACACGGTGATCAGGTACTCGCTCGTCTTGACGATGCCAAGCGGTATGGTGGAGTAGACGAAGTCCTTGCCCTCCATCTCGATGGTGGGGATGTCGACGAGTATGAGGCTTACGCCGTCCTCGCTCTCGATGCGGGCGCGCTCTTCCGGGTCCAGAGGGGCGCGGAGGAAGTCGGTCTCTACGCCGGTGCGGCGGGCGATGTCCTGCACCTCGTCCTCGTCCGGGTGGACCATCCACACCCAGCAGCCCTTTTCCGGCTGGCCGATCTCCACGAGCTTGTCGTCGATGGTGTTGTAGAACTTCACCATGGGTGTCGCCCCCTCTCGCATTCCATTCTTCCCCTTATTCTAGCACAGCGGGCGCGCCCGATGCAAACCCTTCGGACAAACTTAAAGAAAGGCGAAAACCATCTTTAGGCGGCGGAGACCAGGCAGGACCAGGGGGAATCCGGCGCGTTGACAAAGCCCGAATAGCGGTAGACCGGGCGGGTAAAGCCCTTGGTGTCGTAGACGAAGTCCAAGTCGCAGCCCGTGATGTGCAGCACGTCCCCGGGGGCAAAGGGGGTGTAGAGGGCGAAGTTCCCCGCCGCAATGTCGGCATAGGCTTCCGCCTCCGGCACGGTGCGGATCTGGGCGACATACCGGTTCCGCTTGACGTCGCAGTACAGCTCGCACAGCTCTCCCGCCTCGTCCAGAGAAGCCAGCACGATGCCCGTCAGATGGTCCTCGCGCGCCGCCGGGGCGTCGATGTCCCAGCGCAGCGTCGTGCCGTTCTGCAGGGCGAAGGCGGCGTCCGCCGACAGCAGGCCCTGGTTCTGCAGCCAGCCTTCGATCTTCTCCCGCCAGAGGGCAGCCGCTTCCGCTGTGGGGGAGGCGGGTTCGCGCCAGTTCGTGTAGGTCCACCAGCCGTCCTTGCCGGAATAGGTCAGCTGCTGCTCCCCATCGGTGAAGATGGTGTTGAAGTTGTCGATCCGGGCGGACCGGTTCCACTCGATGCCGAGAAAATCGGCGAAGGCGGCGCTGACCTGCCGGGCGTAGTCCGTGTTCCCGACGCAGAGGTTCTGGTACACCGGGACCTCCTGCGCCGCGCAAGCGATGCCGCTGTCCTTTTCCACGGTGACGCGCGACAGATCCTGCCTCTGCGCGGGCAGGAAGGAGAGGTTGCCGTAGGGCTGCGCCCAATAGACGACGACGGCGGCGAGCGCGAGCGCGCCATAGCACAGCGGCAGGGCGAGCATCCGGAGCAGGGAGGGGAGGTGGATGCGCTTCGTCTCCCCGCAGCGCAGGGCGAACAGGGCGGCAAAGTAGCCAAACAGGCAGCCGAGGAAATTGTGCATCAGGTCGTCCAGCTCGAATATGCCGCGTCCGGTGCACAGCTGCAGCACCTCGATGCCAAGCGTCGTTCCGAGAAAGACCGGGCCGGCGACGGAGAATTTCCGCGCCCTTTTCCCCAGAAAGGGCAGCAGGAAGCCCAGCGGCGCAAACATCAATAGGTTCAGCAGTATCAATTGGAACTCGGCGAACGACCAGGTGTTCCAGGCGTTGATATAGCCGCTGAACAGGGAGAGGTTGATCTCGCCGGTGAAGTTCGCGCCGCGGCTGAATGTGGTGAGGAACAGCACCAGCAGCAGCCAGGCGAGCAGCAGGAACAGTACGGCGGCGCTGCGAAAGGAGAGCGTCCAGGCGCCGTGCAGCGCCTTTTTGTAGAAGAGATAGCCGAGCGCGGCAAGGAGTGCCGCGCTGCCCGCGATTCCAAGCACTGCGATGCCGTAGCGCAGCACCGTCTCCAGTATCGTAAATACGTCCATACAAAGCCTTCTTTCCGGCGCTGCAGCGCACAATATAGGAGCGAAGGAAGAACAGCGCGGGTTTCCGGCGAAAAAAGGGGAGGGGCTTCTTTGCAGAAGCCTCTCCCTTGCAAAATGCGCTCGCTTAGTCGTTCTTGGCCAGGCGCTTGTAGGAATCCAGGCGAACCTTGGCGTCCTCGGCAGACCGGTCAAAGAGCGTGTCCGCGACCTCCGGGAAGAGCTTGGCCAGCGCGGTGTAGCGGGTCTCGCCCATCAGGAAGTCCTTGTAGGAGAGCGTCGGATCCTTGGAGTCGAGGGTGAAGGGGTTCTTGCCCTGCTCCTCCAGCTCCGGATTGAAGCGGTACAGCGGCCAGTAGCCGGCCTCGACAGCCTTCTTGATCTCGGCCTGGCTCTTGGTCATGTTGATGCCGTGGTTGATGCACGG
>CALWKN010000219.1 GCA_944381265.1 uncultured Clostridia bacterium | reverse complement strand
GACAACGACGCCTCCGGCATCGCGCAGAAGGCCGCGGCCGACAGCTTCGAGGAGAACATGTTCCACATCATCCGCGCCTTCCACGTCGCCGGCCGCTGCACGGACTGCGGCGAGTGCTCGCGCGTGTGCCCGCAGAACATCCCGCTGCACCTGCTCAACCGCAAGTTCATCAAGGACATCGACACCTTCTACGGCGAGTACCAGGCGGGCGAGGACACGACCTCCCGCGCGCCGCTGACCAACTACGACCCCGGCGACGTCGAGCCCAGCATCGTCTATGGCAAGGGAGGGAAAAAGTGATGCGCAAACTCCCCATCGATCAGCTCAGCGCCCTCTTTCAGACCCTAGATGAGAAGGAGGCGCTCTACATCCCCGCCGACGACCCCGCCGCCGGCCAGGCGCGCTTTATGCGCTACCGCGAGGGGCTGGAGATGACCCACGCGCTCAACACCGTGCGCAGCGCCAAGGACTTCTTCTTCCCCCAGACGGAGAACCTGGTGGACTTTAAGCTCAAGGGCAAGGAGATCGAGATCATCGACCCGCGCACCGAGCACGAGGACTTCGTGATCTTCGGCGTGCGCGCCTGCGACGCCCGCAGCTTTACGATACTGGACAAGGTCTTCCTGGCAGACCCCGTGGACACCTACTACCAGTCCCGCCGCGAGCACGGCACCATCGTCACTTTGGCCTGCACGCAGCCGGAGGAGACCTGCTTTTGCACCGCCTTTGGCATCGACCCCGCCGCGCCCGAGGGCGACGCCCGCTGCTGGATCGAGGGCGACAGCCTGTACATGGAGGCGCTGACGGAAAAGGGCGAGAAGTTCCTTGACAGCGTAAAGGGCCTTACCAGCGAGTGCGGCGATGAGGCGGTCCGCGCCCAGCAGGAGAAGACGCGCAAGATCGCCGAGGACCTGCCCTTTGGCAAGCTCAACCTCGAGGGCTTTAACGGCGAGAATATGCTCAAGCTCTTTGACTCCAAGGAGTGGGCGTCCCTCAGCCAGGCGTGCCTGGGCTGCGGCACCTGCACCTTCGTCTGCCCCACCTGCCAGTGCTACGACATCCGCGACTTCAAGACGAACGACGGCGTCGTGCGCTTCCGCTGCTGGGATTCGTGCATGTACTCCGACTTTACCAAGATGGCCAGCGGCAACCCGCGCCTTACGCAGCTGGAGCGCTTCCGCCAGCGCTTCATGCACAAGCTGGTCTACTTCCCCGCCAACAACGAGGGCGAGTACGGGTGCGTCGGCTGCGGCCGCTGCCTGGCCAAGTGCCCCATCTCCATGAACATCGTGAAGGTCGCCAAGGCCCTGGCAGAAGAGGTGAGATAAAGCAATGATGCAGCAGGAGACTTTGATTCCCAAGATCGGCGTGGTGACCGATATCCGCATCGACACGCCGGACATCAAGACCTTCCGCGTGGTGGGCCTGGACGGCAAGAAGGTCTTTGACCACATGCCGGGCCAGTGCGCGATGCTCTCCATCCCGGGCGTGGGCGAGGCGATGTTCTCCATCACCTCCTCCCCGACGAACACCGAGTACATGGAGTTCAGCATCAAGAAGTGCGGCTGCCTTACCACCTGGCTCCACGCCATGGACGTCGGCCAGCAGATCACCATCCGCGGGCCTTACGGCAAGCACTTCCCGGTGGAAGACGAGTTCAAGGGCAAGGACATACTGGTCATCGCCGGCGGCGTGGGCCTTGCGCCCGTGCGCTCGGTGGTCAACTACATCCGCGCCAAGCGCCAGGACTACGGCAAGCTCAAGATCATCTACGGCTCCCGCTCCAAGGACGACCTGCTCGACTACAAAGAGATCCTGGAAGAGTGGATGCAGGACGAGGGCGTGGAAGTGCACCTGACCATCGACCGCCCGCAGGAGGGCTGGGACGGCCACGTCGGCTTCGTTCCCAACTACGTCAAGGAGGTCAACCCCTCTTTGAACTACACGGTCATCATGTGCGGACCGCCCATCATGATCAAGTTTTCCCTGGCGAACCTCAAGGAGATGGGCTTTGCCGAGACGCAGGTCTACACCACCATGGAGCTGCGCATGAAGTGCGGCGTCGGCAAGTGCGGCCGCTGCAACATCGGCAGCAAGTACGTCTGCAAGGACGGCCCGGTGTTCCGCTTTGACCAGCTGGACGCCCTGCCCAACGAGTACTAAAAGGAGAGTTCACACATGGAGAATATGGTTCGCGTCTTTCTGTTCGGAAAGCAGTACGAGGTTCCTTCCAACCTGACCATCATGAAGGCCATGGAGTACGCGGGCTATCAGCTCATCCGCGGCTGCGGCTGCCGCAACGGCTTCTGCGGCGCCTGCGCCACGATCTACCGCATCAAGGGCGATCGCGAGCTCAAGGCCTGCCTGGCCTGCCAGACCCAGGTGCAGGACAATATGTACGTCGCCACCCTCCCCTTCTTCCCGCTGATCAAGCAGGTCTACGACGTGGAGAAGATCCGCCCCGAGCAGGCTGTGATGATGCAGCTCTACCCGGAGATCTACTCCTGCATCGGCTGCAACGCCTGCACCAAGAGCTGCACCCAGAGCCTCAACGTCATGCAGTACATCGCCTACGCCCAGCGCGGCGACTTTGAGAAGTGCGCCGAGGAGTCCTTTGACTGCGTGATGTGCGGCGTCTGTTCCTCCCGCTGCCCGGCCGGCATCTCCCACCCGCAGGTGGCCATGCTCGCCCGCCGTCTCAACGGCAAGTACATCGCCCCCAAGTCGCAGCACCTGGAAGACCGCGTCAAGGAGATCCAGAACGGCGACTTCAACGAGCTGATCGAAAAGCTCATGAATAAGCCCATCGCGGAGCTGCAGGAGCTCTACAACAACCGCGACATCGAGAAGTAAAGGGAGGAAAGCGCTGATGTACACCAACGAAATGCTGGAATCCATGAAAAAAGTGGAGGCCAACCGCGAGGCAAACGCCGCGCTCGAACCCAGAAGAATGACCGCCGAGGAGAAGGACGCGCTGCTGCGCGCCTATCACCCGGACTACAAGGAGGGCGAGGAGTTCGTCCACCTCCTCGTCGGCCCCAACAAGGGCGACAAGGTGCCCAAGGAACTGGGCGCGCTTTTGCAGGGCAAGAGCCGCGTCAATCCCGCTGAGATCGACCTTAGCAGCCCCGACTACGACGTGGACGTGCTCATCATCGGCGGCGGCGGCGCGGGCGCTTCCGCGGCCATCGAGGCGGACAACGCCGGCGCCAAGGTCATGGTCGTGACCAAGCTGCGCATGGGCGACGCCAACACCATGATGGCCGAGGGCGGCATCCAAGCGGCCGACAAGCCCAACGACTCCCCCGCCATCCACTACTTGGACGCCTTCGGCGGCGGCCACTTCGCGGCCAAGCCCGAGCTGCTGCGCACACTGGTCACCGAGGCCCCGGAGGCCATCCAGTGGCTGAACAACCTGGGCGTGGAGTTTGACAAGGCGCCCGACGGCACCATGATCACCACCCACGGCGGCGGCACCTCCCGCAAGCGCATGCACGCGGCCAAGGACTACTCCGGCGCCGAGATCATGCGCACGCTGCGCGACGAGGTGCTCAACCGCGGCATCCCGGTGGTGGACTTTACCGCCGCCATCGAGATCCTCAAGGACGAGAAGGGCTGCGCCGCCGGCGCCGTGCTCCTCAACATGGAGACCAAGGAGATCCTGATCGCGCGCGCCAAGACCGTGGTCATCGCCACCGGCGGCGCGGGACGCCTGCACTACCAGGGCTTCCCCACCTCCAACCACTACGGCGCCACCGCCGACGGCCTGGTGCTGGCCTACCGCGCCGGCGCTAAGCTCCTCTACGCCGACACGCTGCAGTACCATCCCACCGGCGCCGCCTTCCCCGAGCAGATCTTCGGCGCTCTGGTCACCGAGAAGGTCCGCTCCCTCGGCGCCAAGCTCATCAACGCCGACGGCGAGTGCTTCATGCACCCGCTGGAGACGCGCGACGTCTCCGCCGCCTCCATCATCCGCGAGTGCTCCGACCGCGGCAAGGGCGTCAAGACCGGCGACGGCTACGGCGTCTGGCTCGACACCCCCATGATCGAGATGAAGGGCGGCGAGGGCACCATCGAAAAGCGCATCCCCGCCATGCTGCGCATGTTCGCCAAGTACGACATCGACATCCGCAAGCAGCCGATCCTGGTCTACCCCACCCTGCACTACCAGAACGGCGGCATCGACATCACCGCCGACTGCGAGAGCGGCGTGGAGAACCTCTTCGTCGCGGGCGAGGCCGTCGGCGGCATCCACGGCCGCAACCGCCTGATGGGCAACTCCCTGCTGGACGTGGTGGTCTTCGGCCGCAACGCCGGCCGCAACGCCGCCCTGCGCTCCAAGGACGTCACCGTCGGCGCGCTCAGCCTGGAGCACGTCAACACCTTTGAGAAGGCCTGCGAGGAGGCCGGCATCCACAGCGATGTCGTGTCCCCCAAGCTCCTGCCCGACTACCGCCGCAAGTAAGCAAGGAGAGTATGCGCCATGTTCACTGATCTTCTGGAAGCGTTGATGATCCTCTGCTTCGGCCTTTCCTGGCCGATCTCCATCCGCAAGTCCTGGATCTCCCGCACCGCCAAGGGCAAGAGCCTGTTCTTCGAGGTGTTCCTGCTCATCGGCTACATCTTCGGCATCGTGCGCAAGATCATACTCTTTGCCAACGGAAGCGGCGAAGGCTGGATCTTCTTCCTGGGCTGGTTCTTCTACGTGCTGAACTTTGTTGAGATCTCCATCGACGTCGCGCTCTACTTCCGCAACAAGAAGCTGGACGCCATCGCCGACAAGAAACTGGCCGCGAGCAAGTAATAAGGAGGGTTTTTCGCCATGACCATTACCGTTTGCCTGGGCAGCGCCTGCCATGTCAAGGGCTCCCACTTCGTCCTGGAGGGCCTCAAGTCCCTGATCAAGCAGCATAACGTCGAGGACAAGGTCACCCTGGCCGGCACGTTCTGCACCGGCAACTGCCAGAAGGGCGTCTGCGTCACCATCGGCGACACGCTCTACTCCCTGAGCCCGGAGACCACCGCCGAATTCTTCGAGAAGGAAGTCCTCCCCAAGCTCTGAGCCTGAAATGACAAAAAGGCGGCCCCGCGTTTTCGCGGGGCCGCTCTTTTGCTGCAGGGGAAAGGGGTTTACTTGTCGGGATAGGTGTGGATGGGCTCCACGGACTTCTGCCAGCCGGTGGAGTAGGCCGGCATGTACAGGGGCGCGGCCCAGCGCACGGCGTTGGTGATGACGGTCTGGATCTCCTTCTGGTAGTAGACGGGGGAGGTCTCGTGGCCGGGCTGGAAGTAGAAGAGGCGCCCGCCGCGCACGAAGCAGCAGCCGGAGCGGAACACCTCTCCGCCGGGATGCCAGGAGA